>JABRWB010000007.1 GCA_039961635.1 bacterium | reverse complement strand
GTGCTGGGATTCCACGGCAGCGGCGGCGGCGGCAGCATGATGAGCATGGACGCACTGGCCGCGCTCGGATTCCGCTGCGCGGACTTCTGCGACACGAGCGGCAATCCGCCGGCGTCGAAGGTTTACCGCGCGGCCCGGATTATCCTTTCGCAGCCGGGAATAGACGGGTATTTCCTTTCCGGCAGCGGCGTCGCGTCCCAGGAGCAGCACAACGGCGCGCGCGGGCTGATCAAAGCGTTCCGCGAAGCCCCGCTGTCCGTGCCCGCGGTAATCCGGCTGGGCGGAAACAAGGAGGAGCTGGCGATCGAGTATCTCGCCCGTTTCTGCGCGGATCTGCCCGTGAAGGTCGAGGGATACGGCAAGGACGATCCGGTCGCGTTCTGTGCGGAAAGGATGCGCGCGCTTATAGCGGAGCGGCGGGAGAAGTGCGGCGGCGAAGATGCGGGGGGGGAGGCGCGCCGGGAGTTCGAAGCCGCGCTCGCGGCGGTGCGGCCGCTTCACAATCCGGATTCTCCCAAGTCGCCGTATAGTTTTAAGACGCTGACGGGAAGCATCACTTTCGACCATTCGAAATGCGCTTCGTGCGACAGCAAAGTCTGCATCTCCGCGTGTTCGCCGGGGATTCTCTCCCTCGACGGCGGCGGCCTGCCGCGGCTGAACATCTCCGAAGCGGACGCGGCGCGGGGCAAGTGCACCGAATGTTTGGCGTGCGAAGCGGAGTGCTGGTTCGGCGGTAGGAACGCGATCCGGATCGAGCTTCCGATCGCGGGATTGTGAATGTAGGGGGGCGGTTTACCCGCCCCCACAATTAAGGTGGGCGGGGGTAAACCCCGCCCGTACGGATTGAAATGACCATCCTCGTAGACAAGTCGCATCGGGTGATCGTCCAGGGGATAACCGGGCGGGAGGGCATCGCGCGCACGAAGCTGATGCGAGGGTACGGAACGAACGTTGTAGGTGGGGTGACCCCCGGGCGCGGCGGGGAAATGGTCGAGGGACTGCCGGTTTGGGATTCCGTCGCGGAGGCGCAGGCCGCTGCGGGGCCGGTGCACACGAGCGTGCTTTTCATCCCCGCGCCGCTTGTGAAGGACGCGGCGCTGGAAGCGTTCGCCGCGGACGTGAAGCTTGTCGTCATCGTCCCCGACCGCGTGCCGCTGCACGACGTGATGGAAATCGCGGCCGCGGCGCGGGATTGCGGCGCGGAGTTCCTC
>JABRWB010000006.1 GCA_039961635.1 bacterium | reverse complement strand
CGCGCTCCTTGACTCCGCGCGATCCGCTGTATCAAGGCGCGCACCTTTTATCCGCGCGAATCCGCGCAAATCCGCGGCCTCAAGGCCGCGCTTCCCGGTTATCGGCGGAGGAGTCACGCATCTCCGGATTCCCCCTCGCCCTTCCGCACATTCAATTCCGCGTCGGCAAGCCGGTGCAATCCCATAATCTGCGCGAATCCGCCTCCAAGTCGCCTTTCGGCAGCAGCATGTCCACTACCCGAACGCGGTTATCTCCACTTCCCTCTTGACCGGCCGCACCGCGAACTCGATGTCCATTTTGGTTTCGCCGGGCGCAAGCTCAATCTCGACCGCGGCCGGAGACGCCTCGTGGAACTTGGGCAGGTCCGCCGCCCAGATCGAAACGACGTAATCGCCCGGCGCGAGGCCGGTAGCGATGAAGCGCCCCGCGTTGTCGGTTATTCGGTACGCCTTGCCGGAGGGGCCTTCGATGACTACTATCGCTTCGGCCATCGGCGATATCCTGACGGGTTTGCCCGGCTCCACGGTTTCTAGCGTCACCTTTCCTCCGAGAGAAACCGAGCGCACGACGGGGATTTCTACGGCGATAGCCGCGCCCGGCTCGACAATCAGCTCAAGCGGAAGCGTAACTGCGCACGCCATCCCGACTCCGAGAGACGCGGCGTCTATCTCAAGCGAAGCCGCGCCCGGGGGGAGCGCGGCGAACGCGAACGCGCCGTCAGCGTCCGACACCGCCTCGGCGCTGCCGATTTTCAGCCGCACGCCGGCCACGCCCGTCTGCGGCTCGTGCGAGAGGAACACGCGGCCGCTGACACGTCCCTTGCGCGGGAACATCTTCAGCGGAAAGCTCGCGGGGATCGAAAGCTCCACCGCGATTTCGCTGTCTCCGCCGGATTGGCCGTCGCTGTGGCGCAGCCGCAAATTGAACTTCCTGCCACCCGGCAGCTGCCACGAAAGCGAGCCGGTGTACCAGTCGGTGCGGCCTCGGCTAGTGCCCTCGGTGCGCTGGAATCCCAGCGCCGCGTCGAGCGTTTCGGACATCCGGAAATCCAGACCCAGCTGGGACTGGGTGTATGTCGTGGATGTACCCTCCGCGTCCCTGCGTCGCTCGCGCGTGAAACCCGCGTTCAGGGACGCGCTGCCGTTTAGCCGCGCCGAGCCGGAGAGCCGCAAGAGGCGCGAGGTCTCGGTCTCGTCCGCCTGCAGGTCGTCGCGCTCGCGCTCCTGGAACGCGAGCGAAATCCTTCCGTTTTTGAACGACTGGGAAATCTCGTACTCGTCGGACGAGTCGGCGGATATATCTTCCCCCCCCTGCCTGTCGGAACTGTCGCTTTCCCGCCGCTGGTAGCGCAGACGCAGCGAATCGGTCAAGGCAAGCGTCGCGCCGTAGGACAGCGTTTCGTCCAGGCGCGCGTCGCGCTCCGGATCCAGATCCAAATTACGCTTGGTGGAGGAAAAGTTGCCGAATACGGTCAGCCTGTCCGCCGGGCGAAGGGAGAGGTTGACGCGGGAGAGCTCCACGTCGCGGTAGCCGCCGCCGAAGCGCGGATCGGCGCGCAGCACCTCCCCCCCCGCAAGCAGGATGCCGGACTCGAAGCGCGCGGAAAGCCGGTACGCGTCGCCGCCGCCCGCGCCGCTTTCCCCGGCGTCCCCCGCGTCGGACGATGCGTACTCGCCTTCGAACAGGAATCCGTCCCAGGGCGCGGCCGACGCGAAAACGCTGTACGCCGCGAAATCCGCGGTGGTCAGCCCCGGCAGCGACGCCGGAGCGTATTCGTTTTCCCTTAGCGCCGTGATCCTGATCACGCTTTGGTCGCGCGTCCCGCCGCCGCGCCGGCCGCGCGCCATAATGCCGGCACCGTTTTTTCCGTTTTCCTTGCCGCCGCCGCCCCAAGCGTATCCAACCTGCGCGCCTTCCGTGCGTTTCCGAACCGCGCTTCCCCGCGACTCCGCCGCGAAAACGCGCGTAAAGAAATCCCCGCTGCGCAACAGCAAATCCATCCCCCGCCCGGTCACGTTCTGACCCAGAAGCGGCGACACGTCCCCGAACGACTGGTCTCCCAGGGCTATCCACCCGCGCCGCGCATCCTCGTATGCAAGCGCAATGCGGCTCTCCTCGGAGAACGCCGCGCCCCCTTCCCCATCCGTCAGCGGCGCGGTCACACCAAGCGACGCGAACCGCCCGTCGCCGATTTCGCTTGCCAACTCAAGCGCGGATTGCGCGCCCGCGTCGTCCCCCGACTCGCCGCCGCCGCGCCAGTCCCCCCGCGCGGTGAGCGATCCGTCAAGCGTCGCGTACAACGACCCCACCGCCGCACCGGAAGGAGCCACCCGCGCCGTGGCCGTGGACTTCGCCTCGTATCCTTCGTGCCTCGCGTGCAGCGTCACCCGCAGCGACTCGACGCTTTCCAGCTCTTTCGGCGCGGCCACCGTCACGCTCACGAGCGCCTTCTCGCCCGGGGCAAGCGACGCGCCCGCCGGATCCGCCGACGTTTTCCAATCCGGCGAAGTTTCCGCCGAGAATTTAACATCCGCCGCCGCGTTGCCTCTGTTGACGGCGTTCCACTCGAACACGAGCGTCCCCCCGGCCCGCGCATCCCCCGGCGAGTTCAAAAGCGACAGCGCTATCTCCATCGCAACCGCCACGCGCACGCGTGCCTCGCCTCTGCCGCCGCCGCCCGAAAGCGCGACCGCGTATTCCCCCGCAGCCGCGTCGCCCGGCACGGACAGCGTGACGAACGCCGTGGCGCGCCCGCCCGGCCCGAGCTCCGCCGTCTCCGGCGTGACGACCGCGCCCCATCCATCCGGCGCCTCCGCAACGAGCGCCACGCTCGAGGCGGCGCCCCCCCGGTTCTCGACCGAGAACGCCACCGTCGCCATCTGGCGGGGCTTGACCTCGACGGCGGCGGCGGACGCAGGCGATATCGTCACCGAGGGCTGGGCTAAGGCGGGGGATGTGGAAAGTAAAGCGAAGAGGAAAGACGAAAGCGTGAAGAGGAAAACCGGGGAGGCCGGGCGCGTCACACGGAACAGCGGGGACAGGTAGCTGGAAGCATGGGGTCGGGAGCGAACCGGCGGCCGGGAGCCGGGCGGCTTCCGGGACGCCGCGCAAATTCCGCGAAAACGCCGCGTCAACAGCCCGAAAACCACCCGCGATCGCGGCGAGCGCGTGCAATGCCATGCTCCGCGAAACTCCGCGATAGTTGCGCGACCCGCACCGCGGGTTAAACGTTCAAAAAAAATATGGATCAAGCGGCAGAAAGCAAGGAGTGCGGAAACGCCGGTCTTATTACCGTCGCCGCATTTCAAAACCGACAACTCCCAGGTTCGCAGCACATTTCCCTGCCGGAATTATTCATGCC
>JABRWB010000005.1 GCA_039961635.1 bacterium | reverse complement strand
ATTATCTGGATTATCCGCCCGCGGTAGCCGCGGTAGCGGTCCGCAAGCTCCGCGTTGTCGTTCTCGTCGCCCATCCGCGCTATCGTATCCACGTACAAAAGCGCCTGGTCGTACTCGCCGGAATCGATCAGACCGCGCAGGTGGTAGTCCCGCCGCCGGTTTTCCATCCTTTCTCCTCGGACTATTCCGCCCTCGGCCATCGCGGTTTTGATCTCGAACGCGAGCTGCTCGCCCGCCGCCCGGCACGCCTTGGCCGCGTCGCTGCCTTGCACGCCCATATATTCGAGCTGCCCCAGCCAGAATATCAGCGCGTTCATCTGCTGCAGCGCCGCGCCGAGCAGCCGTTGGGCCTCGCGCTCGTCCTTCGCCCGCCGCGCGTCGGCCAGCGCCTGGTGCGCCGCGGCGGACGAGTACTGAAGGTGCTCCCGCACCAGCCGCCCGGCGGCCTCTTCCATCTTCAGCTTGCGGCAGAACTGCTTGACCTTGCCGCCCAGCCGGGACAGCCGCGACTCGATGTCGCGCGACGACGCGCTCCAGCCGGAGCCGCGCTCGCCAGCATAATCGCCGCCTCGGTCGTTCTTCCTCATAATCATGCCCCCCTTCGACATCCCTGTGAAAGGGAAAACAACAAATCAAAAGTTAACAGTCGACAGTTGGAAAGATGCCCAGTAATTCCGTTGCCTAGTTGCCGAGTTGCCTAGTTGCCCAGTTGCCCAGTTAAAACCAATTCAAAACTCAGCCACTAAGCCACTAAGCTACCAGGCCACTAAGCCACTAAGCAACTAAGCAACTTTCAATTTTCAACTTCCGCCTCCGCGGACGATCCGGCTTCCGTTTCCGCGGACGATTCCGCGGCGGATTCGGATTCCGGCGGCGGTTCGGATATGTTGACGCGCGCCTGGGCGGCGACCAGCTTCTCGCCGCCGTAGTCCGCGATCACCATCAAAAGGTACTCGCCCGGCGGAACGGGCGCGCCCCGCACCTCGAACTTGAAGTCGAGCGCGCTTTCGGGCAGGACGGTTTGCTCGCTGTGCTCCTGCGTGAAAACCGCCGCGCCCGTCGCGTCCCGCAGCTCCAGCCAGCACTTGGGGCGCATCCAAACGTTGCCGGTGTTTTCGAACAGAGCGGTCGCGTCGAACCCGCCTTTCGCAGGTGCAACATTCAACGCTTTGAAAGTGCCGCCTCTCGTTTCGGTGCCCTTTATCGTGACGTAAATCTTGACGGCGTACCGGAAGACCATCCGGATTCCGATTTTGGGCTTCTTTTCCTCGGCGGGTTCGTCCTCTTTGAAGAGCGGCTCTTCGGACGGGATCGAGGACACGTAAATCACGCCCCAGTAACTGCCCGAAAGCGACTCATCCGCCGGAATCTCGATCTGGTACAGAACTTCCGCCGATCCGCCCGGATCGAGCGTTATCTGGTCGGGCGTAAACGTCAGCCACGGAATAAGGGAGCGGGATTCATAGCCGCCTTCGTCCTTGAACTGGTAGGACTGCGTTTTTTCGGCGTCACGCACCAGGTCGCCCGCGTACACCTTCACCCCGGTCGGCTTCTCCGAGCCGTTGGACACCGAAATCCTGCCGCTCACGGTCTCGCCGGGCGAAGCTGTAAATTCCTGGCCGCCCAGCGCGACCGAGAATCCCTGCGCCAGCGCGCCGCCCGCGAGGAAAACGACGAAGAGCGAAGCCGCAAAAAAGATCCGTATCAAATCTACAGCTCCTCGATCGTGAAGATCAGCGTCGTCCGGTACCTGCCCGGAACGTCGTTTTGAAACTTGAGTATAACGCGGAAGTCCGCGTAAATCGTCCCTTCGCCCGTTTCGGTTCCGCTTGCGATCTCCTCCGCGTCCTGGCGCATCCTGCGCCAGTTCTTTTCGCCGGAGGGCCGGAACATAAGATCCGACAGCGGCTTGACGTAGGTTCCGTCGTGGCTGGCTCCCAGATCCGGGTCCAGCGACCGGACGGTAATAATCCACGGGACGTCGGATTGCCAGTACACCGGGACGTCGGGGAGGTAGGCGAAGCCGCGAAGGTACTCGTCCTCGCCGACGGTGCCGAATGTGATGTCCCCCACCGATATTGATTGAGTTGCCGGGAACGCGGGAGTGGAGAGAAGAAGGAGGAAAAGACAAGTTAACAGTTGACAGTTGACAGTTGACAGTTGAAAACCGGTATGCGCCCTTCCGGCGAAGCGCGGTATATTTTCGTCAAAGGAGGCCGGGCGCCTCGCCCGGACCGCTATCAAAAACAACCTCAAAACATATACCGCCGATCTCCAGATCGGCGCGGCGGCAATGAAACGAGACGAAACGGATGCGCCGGACTGGAGTCCGGCGGTATATTCGGTTAATTCACTTTTTTTTTTTGCGTCGGTCATGGCGCGGTGATCTCGAACGTCACGAACTCGTAATGATAAACCCCCGGGCCGTCCTGCGAAATATCGAGTGCGATTTTGATATGCACCGGGTACGCCTGGTTGTACTTCTTCCCGCCGCTGGCGATTTGGTTCGGGGTAAGAGTCAGCGCCTGGAACGGATTCTGCGAATAATTCCACCAGATGTCGCCGACGGACTTGAAATTCCCGTCCTCGTTTTCCTTCGTCCAATACTCGCTCGTTCCGTATATGTTCAGCACCCACTGGCAGTTCGCGCTTATCTTGGCGACGATGGTTTTGGTCTGGGTCCAGCCGTCCAGCATCTGCTGGCCGGTCACCTGGTAATCCAGGTTGTCGGTGTCGAGCTCCAGATACCGCACTTCGGGGCAGTCAATTTCGAACTCGCCGTCCTTTTCCTTTCCGGCGAACGCGGCGGACGGCGCAAGCAATGCGGCGGCAAGGAGGGCCGCAAGAAAAAGCTTCAATTTGTTTCCAAGTCTTTTCATCGCAGTTCCTCTACCCCGCCGATATCGAGATCGTGACGACGCTTGTGTACTTTCCCTTGTTAAGATAGCACGGGTACCACGTCGCAAGCCAGTCCACGTCGGCGAAAACGCCCGAACCCGCGCCGTAGTTGGAGCCGTCTATCCAGATTATATCGCCGCCCCAGTCTTCGGAAGGCGCGGGAACGGGATCCCATTCGTACAATCCAAGGTCGGGATAAAGTTCCGGATCGGGATTGGGCGGCTCGGCCTCGTCGTCGTTTTCGGGCGGAAACCCCCAGCGCACCCAGAGAGCAAGCTCGGCGTCCTCGTCGGGAGCGGGCGACCATTCGGTCCGCGTCGTCGTAATCACCCAGTCGTCCACGTTGCTCCACCAGTATAGGTCGCCGTATTCGGAATGCTTTTTATAGCCCTTGAGCACGTTCAGCCAGTTGAGGTTGAACTTTATCTCGAGGCTGCCCCCCTCCCACTCAACTTCCATCACCGGCTCGATCGTGACCGTCACTTCGACCGAGTCCGAGTCTCCGGCCTTAGCAATCTCCGGCAGGGCCGCAAGCGTGAAAACCGCGAGCGCGAAAAGCCAAAGTTTCACCGGCCGGAAGAATATCATCTATGAATCCTTCGATCAACGTATGAATGAATGAATACGAAACTGCAAAAGGGGAGGCCGGATTATCCGGGGTCCGGCCGTCCCCTTGTTTACTTCAGGTTGTCAAACTCCCTGCGGGGCAATCACCTGGTTTGCGGCGTTGCCGCCATTATCGAATCCCACAAGGGAGAGTCGCGTGTTTGATTCGGCCATTAATACCTTCACAATACGAGCTAGCCACCATATGGGTCGTCTCCGTCTTCTGACCAGACGGTGAACGTAAGCGTTCCCGAATAGTAGCCTGCCGGAGTGGAAGTGCTCAAGCCTTCAAATCTCATACGAAGCTTGGTATACGAATCGTATGCAGGCGACCCATTCCAGCCAAGCCCGCCGTCATCCCCAACCTGCCGAAGCAGAACTTTTGGTTGGGCATCCTGCCATACATACAAGTACATGTCGCTGTTGCCGTCGCCGTTGCCGTCGTAATCGGCCCAAGCACCGCCAGTCATCTCGACGCCGACAAGGAAAGCATGGTTTGCAGTGACATGGATGTGACCGACATGGTCCCTGTCATTGTCATTATCCCTCTCCGGATACGGGTGCAAGTGCCCTGCAACCAGATCATCATAATCGGCATCGGGAAACTCGACGAGCGTAAGAGGAACAGTGGTCGGCACATCCAGGTTGGGTCCAACTTCAGTCAACCAGATGTCGAAAAACGAAGTAATCACGACATCGATCTGGGTTTCAGCTTCGTCGTCGGCATACGCGTCAGCGGGAATCAAACACCAGGCGAGCGCCAAAAGCAGGAAGAGGAAAACCGGCTTGTACTTTAGGAAATTGCGCATTCGCTGTACCTTCCTTGCATTTGTGCAAACTCGTCACTTCGGAGCACCGGGAAATCCCGGCGCCCATGTCGCGCTCTCGCTATGCAGAGGTGGCGGTGAAAACGACTGATCCGTCAGCGACGTCGTTCTCGGCATAGTCAACCCCGGTCAACCTGAATTTCAAGCCATCGTCAGCATAGTCATACGTATATGCTCCGGCTCCAAATTCAATTTCCCAGGTATCTTCATCTTCCCAGCTGTCGGAGCTGGTGTCAAAATCCCATGCTTCGAAAGCCACACCGTAACCGCTCCAATTTGCTCCTTCAGTAACAGTCATGTAAATTTTGGCGGTCGAGTCGTTGGTGACGCCGGAAAGTGTAAGGCCGGTGAATTCCGGAGGAGTTGTGTAGTCCTCGGGGCCATCGAAAGTAAACGTTATCGGCCCGCCGGTCACGGTAATCGTGTAAAAATCGGTGATTGTTACGTCGATAGTAACAGGATCGCTGTCCGCCGCCATCGCGGGCACTGCGAACATGACGAGCAGCGCCAAAACAAGAAGCAAGTACCTCATTTCAAGATCCTCCTTAAAAGATCGGGTAAAACAGAACAACGAAAAAACGGAAGTTGATTAGTTGCCTAGTGGCTTAGTGGCTTAGTGGCTGAGCTCAGGTTTGGTCTTAACTCGGCAACTGGCCCACTCGGCCACTAATCAACTTGCCTTGCGGTTCCGGAGACGGGGCGCACCCGGATGCGTCCTTCGGACCGTACCGCCCGGCAAGCCTCAACTTTTTTCAACGTTCCAACGACAGTTCGGGCGAACCGCAAACTCCGGCAATGCCGCGGGCGCGATAACCGCCGAAGCGTGCGACCCCCTACATGAAACATGCCGCGGCGATTGGAGCGAATCGGCCAAAACTGGAGCGAAATGGCGAAAAGCGTATAAAACCGTCGAAAAGTGGAGCGAATCGTCGAAATGTGTATAAAAACGGCGAAAAGTGTATAAGAATGGATAGGGGAGTTGATAAGTTGCCTAGTTGCCTAGTTGCCTAGTTGCTTAGTAGACCGAGGCCAAGTAAATGAGTTATTGAGTTATTGAGTTTTGGAGTTGAAAATTTGCCAAGTTGCCTAGTGGCCTAGTAACCTAGTTCTCGGTTTTGGAGCTTGAAAGGACAGGTGAACGGGAATGGCCATAATCAAGAAGTTCGAAGATGTGATTGCCTGGCAGAAGGCGCGCACGCTATGCACAAAGCTTCATAAACTCCTCCTCAAAGAAAAGCTCCGCCGCGATTTCAGCTATCGCGACCAACTTTGGCGCTCCGCCATATCGGTTATGAGTAACATCGCGGAAGGATTCGCCCGATCCTCATCCAAGGAATTTGTTCATTTCCTGTTTATCGCATCGGGATCTGCGGCGGAAGTGCAGTCCTTGCTGTACGTTGGAAAGGACGCGGGATACGTTAGCGATGACGAGTTTCGGGAGCTTTACGACCTTGCGAACGAAGTGTCGTTGCTCATCGGTGGCCTTCGCAGCTACCTGAAGCAGCGGACACAACCGGCAAGGCCACTCGGCAACTAAGCAACTAGGCAACTAGGCAACTCGGCAACTAAATAACTAAATAACTTGGCGCTGTCAACTGTCAACTGTCCAACTGTCCAACTGTCCAACTGTCAACTGTCAACCGTCCAACTGTCAACTTGTTTTTAATCTCCCGTCGGGAGGTTCTCGCAGTACTTCGCCAGCTCCCTTCTCCACTTAAGTATCGTGTGGCGGTGCACGCCCATCATCCTGCCAAGCTCGGTGTTGCTGGTCACGCCGTCCCAGATGTGGCAGATGAGCGAGCGCAGCTCCGGGCGCTCCGGCGGGATCACCTGCAGGTGCATCCAAAGCACCCAGACGGCGCTTGAAGTGTTCTGCAGCGCGTCAAGCAGGTCGGAGGGCGCGGCGGCGCCGTCCATCAGGCGCAAAAGGTCGTGCGCGACGAACCGGCGGGCGGGCGCGTGCGGGCCGGAGGCGTGCGCATCGGGCGGCGAGGCTGCGGCGGAGGGCGGCTTCTTCGGCGGGCGGCCGCGGCCGGATGCGTTTTCGGCTTCGGGCGCGGGCTTTGGGGAGGGCGCGGCGGCTTTCTTTTTGCGGGCGGAATCGTCGCGCGGCGGTTTTCCGCCGGACGGATTATCCCCAGCCGATTTTGGCTTGTCCTTCATTTATTTATTTCAGCCTCGGCGCGAAGGCGGCGGTTCCCCGGCGCCGCCGGCCGCGGCCGGATATTTCATGCCGGAGGCGGATGCCGCGCTTAAACTTTCAGAACTGCAACGTGCGCAGCCGGCGCTCGATAAGCACCTTAAGCTGCTTCTTTCGCTGGCGCACCGTGTGCCGGTGGACGCCCGTCAGCCGGCCTAGCTCGGAGTTGCACGTCACGCCGTCCCACATAAGGCAAAGCAGGTTGCGCAACTCTGGCCGGTCGGGCGGAATGAGCGCGAGGTACCGCCACAGGGCGGCCGCGTTGGTTGAGGCGGCCTCGATGCGATCGAGCGCCTCGTCCGGGCCGGGCTGCAGACTCTCGGCCCTTGATGCAAAATCCCGATTTGTGGGATGATGACCCTCTTTCATGCTCCACCCCCTTGATGCGGAGCGCCAATGTGAATCCCAGATGACTACCAGGCGCAAAAAAGCCGCCCATGTTAAAGATGCGAGACGGGTATATTTCCCTGGCCAATAGGCCCTGCCCGTTCGGATGTCCCTTATAGCACGTTTTCGCGGCAAATGCAATAGGGTGTGGCGACGGATGGCGAAAAAAGTGCCCGAAAGGGGCAGTTCGCGGCGGTTTTCGCAAACAATGAAGTTTAATTCATACCAAACCGATAGGAATTCCCGTCTTGCGAGAGCGCGCCGGAGGCGGGACTGCGCCGATTCACGGCGGGCGGGATTGCAAAAGGGCGCGGAAGGGTATGATACAATCCGGCCATGTCCAACTTTGGGACGGAGGGGCCGTGCAGCTGAACGGGCATTTCTTTCTGGCCTACGCCCTTTGGGGCGTGCTTGCGGTCGTATTCATAGACCTGTTCCACCGATACCTGTACGGCGAGAGCAAATGGGCCAGCTACTGCAAGGAGACCAGCGACGACACCGAACTGGGCTGTTTCGTCGTGATCGTGTGGCTTGCATGGCCGATTTACCTCGTCTACTACGTGGTGGTCACCATATTCACGTTTCTCGGCAGGATTTTCAGGGCGGAAGACCCCCGCCGCAAGGGCAAATGACCCGCGGCGCGGGCGGGGCGCGGACGGCGGGATTATCGCGGACTATCGCGCTGTTTCGGAAGGCCGCGTCGCGGATGCGCGCGCCTTGGCCTTGTCAAATTCGGCGGCGAGGCGGGCGAGCGGAAGGAGGCCGGAGTCGGCGGGGGAACGCGGCGGGGTGCGCAGGCGGACCGCGCCCAGGTGCATCGCCGAGTCGTATTCGCCGAGGATATGCTCCAAGAGGGCGCGGCAGGCTCCGGAAGCCGCATCGTTATCGAGTTCCCGCAGATTCGGAATGAAAAGCGCAACGTCGATCGCGGACGGCGGCGCGGGAGGCTGCCGGAGGTTTTGCGCTTCGGATTGCGCGGGGGAAAGCGGCTCGTTGCGCGCGAGCGAAAAGAACATTTCGGAAGCGGGCAGCTCGATTTCACCCCAGGTGAATCCGGCCGGGAGCGGCTCACGCGCTCGGAAAGCGGCGAACCTCCATCCCTGCAGCGGCGGCGCCGCATCAAATATTCTCTGCACCGCCGGAAAGAGCGCGACGTCGCCGTCGGCCGAAAGCGTGAGTTTGCGCCGGCCGTCAAGCTTGCCGCCGATTTCGCAGGTCACGCCGCGGCGCACCGCGGCCAGGCGCGCGCGGATCGCCTTCTCCCAGACCAGCTCCTCCGGATGCAGCTTGGCGAGTTTGAAGTAGTTGGCGTCGTACCACGCGCCTATCTCGCCGCTTTTCCTGGAGAACCAGTTCCAGAAGCGGGCCTCGGGCGTGGAAAAAAAGCCGCCTAAAATCGCCTTTGCCAATCTTCGCACTCCCTGCATTTTCAATCTGCGCGGGGCGCGGGATTATACCACTGTCGAAAAACGGCCGCTGAAGGCCGGCTATTTTCGCTTGGCGAGAATTGTCATACCTGCGCGCTTCGGCGACGCTGTTCGCAAAGCGGCGGGAATTTTATTACGTGATTTACGAAACAATGGCTTCAGCAAACCGTGCTCACGTCCGCCGCATCAACATTGCAAACCCGCCCATTCAACTTTCCGCTTATTTTCTGATGCATACCAAGGGAGAATGAATGGGCACGGCAAAATCGCGTTCCCATAATGCACTCAAGCAGGAATCGGGCATGCGCGGCTTTTTGCGCGCCGCGGCGATCGCGGCGTCTTCCGCGCACCGGACGATATTCCGCCGCGGGCGACGGTAGCAAACCGCGTTTCAACGAAGTTAATAAAGGAGAAAGATATGTACGTAGTCCGCAACGTATTCCGCGCCAAGCCCGGCCAGGCGAAAGCGCTTGTCGCAAAATTCAAGGCCGCCCAGCCGCTTATCGAGAAGTCCACGGCCGGCCAGGTACGCCTTTTGACCGACGTGTCTGCGGGATTCTGGACGGTCGTCGTCGAAAACACCACCGACAATCTGAATGAGTACCTGGGCGTCGCGCAGAAGGTATCGCAGGAACCGGAAATCGGCGAGGCGATGAAGGGTTACATGGACCTCATCGAGAGCGGGTACCGGGAGATATTCAAGGTGGAGTGAGCGGTCGGCCCGCAAAAGCGGGAGTTTCATCATCCGCCCATGTCAAGAAATACAAAGGCCGGGTTTGCGCCCGGCCTTTTTGCTTTCACATTCAATTGAATTCCGCCCGTATGTAGACAGACGTCATTCGGATAGGGAAGTTGCCGCGATCCTACCCCAGCCTTTTCGCCACGTCCGCCCAATTGATGACGTTCGTGAACGCCTCCACGTACGCGCCGCGGTTGTTCTGGTACTTGAGGTAGTACGCGTGCTCCCATACGTCGAGCACTAGCAGCGGCTTCATCCCCCAGATCGTCAAATCCTGGTGCTTTTCGGCGGTCATCACCAAAAGCCGGTCGGCCAGCAGATAGTAGTCGATGGAAAATCTGATATTTATCCGGGCATGGCGACAAGGCTTTGCCTAACCTGCTTCACAAAGGCTTTCCCTTCTTGATTTTCAATTATTTTAACCGCAGCAGTTCCGGAAAATGTCAAGATGAACGCATGATGAACCGACAAAACCAGGTCTTGGAGTTCGTTATCAGCTTCAAGTTCATAAATTCGCAGACCGATCTCGGAAGCTTTTGAAGCGGAAATGTGCCTGGCGTGCGAAAGCGTCCAGGAGTGCTCCCCCAATTCTTGGATTACGCGGTCGATCTTTTCGGTTCGTCCTCGCGTGTCAGTTTCATCTGAAAACATTCCACTTGCCAGCCAAGTTCTAACCAAATCTTCTGCCCACTTGCTTGCTTTCTCACATTCTCCGACCAGTGTAGGATTGTATTTCGCGATTATAGGCTGCCAAATGGGAATTAACCTAGAATCTTCCGTTACGTCCCGGCATGCTCGTTCAAACTCCTCCAAAACGCCATGCGCCGAAACTCCTGAAACCTGGGGGTCGAACGGCCCAAGGCTAGAGTGGGTTCCCATAACAATTTCCTTACAGGCCAGCGCAATCAGCGTTCCGGCAGACATGGCTATTTGCGGGATGATTGCGCGAATATTGGTTCCGAATCTTGACCGAAGGTAATCTACAAGTGATTCAGTGGCAGCCATTTGACCGCCCGGAGTATGAAGTATCAAATCCAGGCCTTTGCTTCTGTCCATTTGATAGACAGCCGCCATAAAACCCGATTTGTCTTCATCGTTAATGCCGAAGTCAAAAACGCCCTGCACGGCTAATTGATCTTTCTGCAACCATCCGGAGTAATAAGCGATAATATTTCGCCCAGTTTTCTCCGAAAGGGCTTTCAGATATTTCCTGCGGATAGCATCATGACCAACGCTAATCTCCCGTAAAATCTCCGTCCAACTTGGCAATTTCTCCCTCCGCATCTATTTTTTCAACAATGGGCTTGTTGTCAGCGGAATCTGACAAATACGATGTGAAACGTATCATCGTGGTTACTGGGCTGCCCCAAGGCGGGGGACCGAAAATGAATCTTTCCCTTTCGCGCTGTAACTCCAGGCCAAGCAATTTGAATCCGTCAAGCACGGAAACTGACTTCTTCATGACCCGAACCTCCTCTGCGAAGCGCCAGAACCGGCGTAGGCAACCGGAGCTTACTGGGGCTTCAATTAAATTATACTTCGTTTTATGCAATTCCGCCAACTATTCCAGAAGCTACCCCAGCCTTTTCGCCACGTCCGCCCAATTGATGACGTTCGTGAACGCCTCCACGTACGCGCCGCGGTTGTTCTGGTACTTGAGGTAGTACGCATGCTCCCATACGTCGAGCACTAGCAGCGGCTTCATCCCCCAGATCGTCAAATCCTGGTGCTTTTCGGCGGTCATCACCAAAAGCCGGTCGGCCAGCGGCTCGTGCGCGAGGATGCCCCAGCCGCCGCCCTCGACGGCCGTCGACGCGGCCTTGAACTGGCCCATGAAACCGCCGAAGCTGCCGAAGCTGTCCTTTATCGCGTCCGCGAGCTTGCCTGACGGCTCGCCGCCGCCGTCCGGCGACATGTTGTTCCAGAAGACGACGTGAAGCGCGTGTCCGCTTCCGTGGAACGCGCACTCGCGCGAGAGGTGCTTGACCGCGGCGAAGTCGCCGGATTCGCGCGCCGCCTTGAGCTTGCCGAGCGCGGCGTTGAGGCCGTTCACATAGGCAAGATGATGCTTGTCGTGGTGCAGCTTCATCGTCGCCTCGTCAATGTGCGGCTCGAGCGCGGCGTAGTCGTACGGGAGGGGAGGCAGGATGTACTCGCTGCCGTTCCATCCCATTTCGCTTGTCTGCATCGCAGAAGAAGTCATTTCAAATCCTCTAAGTAATAAATGTCCCTGCGGGTGGAGAGTGAAGCGCGGAGAGCGAAGCGTGAAGAGAAAACCAAGGCGGCTGGAAGATTCTTCAAAACGGCCGCTTTCGCACCTCTTCACTCTTTTCTCTTACCTCTTCCATCGCTCCTCTTCCCTTTTCGGGCACGACTGATTACCTCGAAGATTGCAATTTTATTTCCGGTTGCGAAAATCACATCGCGAATAGCCGGCTGCATATGGACGGCAAAAAAAAGCGGGCGGACGGCCCGCTTTAAAAAATCGCTTCTCAATCATTCCCGCTAGGTGCGCGTATCGCCGTATCTGTATCCGACCAGCGCGGCGTCCCGCTCGTCTATGACGCCGTCGCGGTTGCCGTCGTACGTCGGGAACTGGGCCGCTCCGTTGTCTCCGGACTGCAGGATCGTGCCGGTCCAAAAGTCCAGAAGCGACTGCGCGTCGGAATCGTTGATTTCGTCGTCGCCGTTATAGTCGCCGTCGAACGATCGGACGAAGAACGGAATCGGCGCGCTATCAAGCTGGATTCCGCGGCGATGCACGCGGATTACCAGGAAGTGGCGGAAATTCGAAAAGTCCGCCGGGTCGAAGACGGTCGCGAATCCGTCCGTCGGGGCGGAATCTGTATCGCGAATCACTCCGTCCACTATGAAGTCCACGCTTTCCGCGTTCGAATTGGTTTCTATTTCAAGCCGGAATTCACCGGTGAGAATGTCCAGCACCGAGTTGTCGAAGCCGTCCGGAGCCGATGCGAAAAGCGCCGCGTCGCGAGTGAACGGAATGGCGTTCGACGAATGCGCGGTGACCACAAACAGCGCGCCGTCCGTCCAGGCGGAATCAACAATCGCGCGGATCAAAATCGGCGACCATGACTCCGTCGAAACCTCGGAAGCACCGACTATCAAGTTCCCGGATGTTCCGAAGTGGCGCCCTTCGATCACCGCCTCCTCTCCGTCCGCGAGATTCAGCGACCCAGGGGATTCGATCACGGGCTCGATGTCGATGGCGAACTGCTGGAGCTGCGAGCCGTCCACCGTAACCGTGATCGTGGATGCGGTTTGGGTGACTTCTATCGGCGGAACAACCACTTGTATTTCGGTCGGGCTCCAAGACAAAACCTGGGGGATGGATTCCTCCATTGAAAACGCTATTTCATTCGCTCCCTGGGAAGCGCCCAGATTTTCCCCGAACAGGCTGATCGCGTCCCCCTCCTTCGCATGTGTGGCGGAGATGCCTGTAAGATTCGGGGAAAGAACGATGAAATCCTCGTCCGAAGCCGCGATTGTTCCGTCTATGATAACGAAAACCGGACCGCTGACGCAAAGATCCGGGACCGCAGCTGCAATCTCGGTGTCGTTCCACGAAATTATTTCGGCGGGGATTGTGCCACGCGCGCCGCTGAAGTGCACTTCGTCCACTTCCGCGTCGTGCGCGCCGAAGAATTCGCCTTCAATCGTCACCGTTTCGCCGTAAAAGCCCGCGAGCGGAAAGAATCCCGTCACATTCTGTTGGGCGACCGTGTACTGGATTTCGTTCGACAGGTCGCTTTCGCCGCCCGTGTCGTTGACGACGGACAATCTGTAAAAGTAAGTGGTTCCGACTTCGGGATGCCCGCCCGGAAACTCCAGGTCGTCGAACTCGACGGTGGAGCCCGACGGCGGCTGGGGAATCTGGCCGCCGGAGTTCACCCGGAGCGCGGGATTGCCGCGCTCGCTGTCCGGAATCGTCGAGGTGCTTCTGTAAAGGTAGTAGCCGACGGCGCTTGGATCGCTCACGCGCTCCCAGAACACGCGGATGCCGACGGGCAGGCCGGATACGGTACGGACGTCCGCCGGCAGCGCCGATAGAATCGTCGGCGGGGACAGCTCGGCCGTCCGCACCATCGGCGACGGCGCGCCGGAGCCGCCCGCGCATGCCGCGAGCAGCGCGGCGAACGCCGTCGCCAGTGCAAAGCCGATTGCGAGTCCAAAATGAGATCGCGTCATTTCAATTCCTTAAATCTGGCCTGCGCCCCCCAGATTGGGAGGCGGAAGAACGATGGTGATGCTCTCGCCGTCGCTCGAAACGTTTGCGACCTTGACGTAAACGCTTCCGGTTTTGGCGGTGTCGGGAATCTCAATCGTGATCGCTGTTTGGCTCCAGCTGACGTAATCATCGCTTGGAACCTCGGAATCGTCCGTGAAATTGGACGGCGTTCCGTTGTCGAACCATACGGTGCTGGTTCCGCGGGATGCGCCGAATCCGTCGCCGTTGATCGTGAGCTGCTGCTGGACGGTGCGCCGGTTGTTCGAAAGCGATGAAATCGAAGGCTTGACGTTCCACGAGAAAAGGTTGCTTTCGAGTGTTTCCAGGCCGCTGTCGCCGCTGACGTCCGCTTTGACCGTGACTTTGATATTCACATTGCCGGATATGTCGCCGGGAACCGTCAACTCTATGGACGTCGAAGACCAGCTCGTGATCGTGGCGGTTTCCGTTCCGAATTCCACGAAACTGTCGCCCTGCGAGCTGCCGAAGGTGAAGCCGGTAATCGTCACGTTTTCGCCGATTTCCTCCGGATTGGGATCGGCGTCCGTTATCTTGGGAAGAACGTCGAAACCGACGACGTTGCTTTCGTTGTTGCCGGTCTTCACTTTGACGTCGCCGTTGGAAACGGCGTTTGTGGGAACTTTGACTTGGATCGAAGTATCCGACCAACTGACGTAATCGCCCGAAGCCGCCTCGACGCTTCCGAAGAAAACCTTGCCCTGCGCTGTCGTGCGGTCGTTTTCGAAATCGGTGCCGGTGATCGTTATCGTGTCGCCGACGCGTCCGCTTCCGGAAGACAAGTTTGTAATCGCCGGGGGATCGACGGTGAAATTCGTCGTGGATTCGATGTTCTGCGTTCCTTCGAGAACCACGCGGACATGCCCGGTGATCGCTCCGACGGGCACAGTGACGTCAATCGCGGTGTCGCTCCAGGAGGTTACGGTCGCGTCGATCCAAGTCGTGGAAGTATCGTGGAACTGAACCTTGTCGCCGCCTTCCTGGCTGTCTCCGAAGCCTTCGCCTTCCACCGTGACCGCGTCCAGGATGCTTGCGTTGCCCGGATTGAAGCTGTCTATCGCCGCGCCGATCGTGATGTTCAGCTCGTTCGACACGTCGCTCTCGTCGTTCGTGTCGTTGATGTTCGTCACGCGGTAATAGTAAGTCTCGCCCCACGTCGGCGGCTGGTTGCCCGCGGTATCCGGATCGAAGTCCAGGTCGTCATATGTGACGTCGGGCCCGGAGGCGGGATTTTCGATCGGCGTATCCGTGATTTTGAGGTCGGGATCTCCCAAGCCGTCTTCCATCGGATTTGTGTCGCGGTATACGTTGTATCCGCCGTCCGCCTCGGACTGCCAGTCCCAGGTAAGTCGAACGCCCGTCGGAAGGCCGCTCGTGTCTTTGATAATTTCCGCCGTGAATCCATCGCGGCCCGATTGCTGGGTGCTGTCCGTATCCACGGGCGGGCCGGCGGGTTTGGACGGGCCGGGAACCGGATCGGGCCGGTCCGGCGCGGGAGAGCCTCCCCCCCCGCAGGATAATGCAAGCGCGGCCGCCGCCGCAATCAAAATCGTCCCCAATAATTTGCACATCTTGATCCTCCTTGTCCCGCGAGGCGCGGGATGAAGCCTAAAGTTGATCGAGTCCGCCCAGATTCGGGCTGGGAAGTATCACCGTGAACTGCTTCTTGTTGGAATCGTCAGATCCCTTGTGCACCCAGACGCCGTCGGTCGCGTGCGACTTCGCTCCCGCGGGTACGTCGCAGACGATTTCGGTGTTGCTCCAGCTGGTCACCGTGGATTGCGATACGTATCCGCCGGAGCCGTCGTTGAAGCGCACTTCGCCGCCGCTCTGCGTAGAGCCGAATGCGGAGCCCGCAATCGTGATTTCGTCGCCGACCTTGGCGCGGTTCGGGGTGACCGAAGTAATGAACGGCGCGCCGTTGTCGACGGAAATGTCGTCTATCCAAACGCCCGTGCCGTTTATCGCGTTTGAATTCGCCGCGTAAAAGACGATGCGGCCGGAATGGCCTATGAACTGATCCAGAGGAACGCTTTTCTGCGTCCAGCTTGCGGAGTCCGCGCTGACTATGTCGATCGTCGTCCATCCGAGCCACGTCGAATAGAAATAAATCCTGATGTATCCGTTCGACGGAAAATCGGCCTTCAAATAATACTTGAGCACGGGACTGGAAACGCCGCTGCCGGAAAGGTCGATTGTCTGGTAACCCGACGACGGAGTTTCTCCCTTGTACACCAACTGGTCCCAGTTGTACGTCTGCCAGCCCGAGCCTTCCCAGCCGTACGAGTGCGACGCGGAGTTGCTCTGGGTGGTCGAGTAAATCCACTCGGGCTGCTGGCCGTCGTTCGTGACGCTCCATTCGCCGGTTCCGCCTTCGAGATCGTCGGAAGCCGGGAACGGCCTTGCGTTTTTGAACGCGACGGTAATTTCGGCGTGGTCGGACGCGATGTCGTCGTTGTCGATCGCGTACGCCATCACGACGATTTCGGGATGGTTGTCGTCGTTCAGCGTGTTGCGCGTGTAACGCCACGGCGCGGAAGTGTCGGTGGACACAAGCGTTCCGTTCAAATAAAACAGCACTTTCGCGACCGTTCCGTCGTCCGATGCGCTTACGTCGAAATCCTGGCTGCCCGAAACGTCGGAGCCGTCGGATGGATTGGTGAACGAAGCGGTCGGCGGATTGCTGGGACACTCCCTGATGTAGAAGTTGTCAATGTTCGCGCTTCGGCCGCTGTTCTGGTTCTCGCGGAAGCTGCCCGTGTAGCTCAGCTTGAAGTAAACCGTCTCGCCGGCGTAATCGAACGTCCTCGTATACAGCGACCAGTTGTTGTTGTTCGCAAGCGAATCGAGCTTTTCCCAGGTCGCGCCGTTGTCCGTCGTCGCCCATAGCGTCAATACGCCCGTATTGCCGTAGTAGTCGCCGGTGCGGTAAAAGAACTTCACCTGCACGGGACGGGTGAATCCGGTCGCGTTTATCCGCTGGCTTCGCAGATGGTCGCTTGCGGTATGCGTGACCGTAATGTCGGACGACTTTACGTACGCTTCCTTGCCGCTGCCCATCGGAGTGGGAGAGCCCGGACTGGTGCGCGTGTTCCAATGCGTGTACGCGCCCTGCGAGACATTCGCGTCGTTTATCACGCGCCACTTGGCGAGGCCGTTGTCGGTCGTCCCTTCGAAATCGTCGAAAACGCTCGTCACGCCCGTGTTGCTGACGGTCACGGAAATCGTGTCGCTTCCGACCTGCAGTTCGTCATCCCATGCACGCGCGACGAGATTCAAGGATTTGTTGAAATCGACGCGTGAATTCCAGCTGTATTCGTACGGGCCGCTCGTCCATTCCTTGACTATCAATCCGTCGATCAGGAGCTGAACCTTGTCCACCGTGCCGTCGTCCGTCGCGGTGATCGTCACCGGCACGTCGCCCGATACGGTTCCGGGCGAAGGATCGTCAATGGACACGGTCGGCGGATTGCTGGTGTAAAGCGTGAAGTCGGCCGTCATGTTCTGGCCTGCAGCGGAAATATCGGTGCAATTGATGCCGGGATTTGAGCCGTCGTATTTGTTCGAATTCGGCGTGGATGTGGGAGTCAGCTGCTCGCCGCTTTGATAAAAATCGCCCGCGTCCGCGTTGCCGTCGCCGGTTTCGATTTCTTCAAGGCCGTCGGCCTCCATCAGCCGAAGGAGCTTGTGGGAAGTATACGAGTTGTCCCAAAGCGCGTTGCCGCGTTTGTCCACATTGGCGTCGACATGCCACAGCAAAAGCCCGTCCGTCGGATACGTCTGGTCTATGCCTTCGCGGTACCGGTTTTGCGCGATGAAGTATTCCGACCAGGGCATTACCGGATCGAATCCGGGCATGAAGATAACCGCGTCGCCGTTCGCATTCGACTTCGAAAGCTGCTCGTCGTTGAAGTTCGTGAACGCGACCGTCGGCGTAAGCCAGCCGAGCACGTATTTGCTGAACGAATTGTGATCCCCCCAGTTGCCGTCCATCATGTCCAGCCGCCCCACGCCGCCGTCCGGCCCCTGGCTGCCGTCGTAGTCGTAATAGTCCGGGAGTCCGAGCGCGTGGCCGGTTTCGTGAATGGTGACCAGCGGATCCCATTTGGACGGGTTCGGCGGCTGCTGGCTGAAGCCGTAATACTGCTCCCACTGCCAGGAGTATGTGCCGAACCGCACTCCGTCCACCGTTTTGTTCGCGAGAACGTAAATGCTCGTCTGGTAGCCCCACCAAAAGGTCGCCCAGTTGCCGTGCGGCCCCGTCCAGACGACCAGGAAATAGTCAACGTACCCGTCGCCGTCGTTGTCGTACTGCGAAAAATCCTCGCCCGCCGCGTCCGCGGCGTCAATCGCTTCGAATATCAGCTGCTCGCGGCGCAGGTCGTCTTCGGGATAGTCGTTGTTGTCGTTCGGGTGGTACCACGCGCGGTTGTGCGCGGCGGTGTACCAGCCGTAAACGCTGCCGTCAATCGTCAGCTGCGAATACGACGCCTGCCCGTAATAATATTTAAGCCCGCGGTAGTAATAGCTCGTGTCCCCCGCGCCGAACAGCTTGCTTTCGAACTCCGCTTTTGAAAACCAGTTGTCGTAGTCCGGAAACTCTATTATCAAACAGAATGTTTCCGATGTGCCCAGCGACGGCAGCGTTGCCGCCACCTTCGGCTCCGGGAATCCGAGCGCAAGAACATCTCGCTCGTCCACGACGCGATCGCGGTTTTTGTCCAGCTTCAGCCATTTGAGATCGGCCGGCGATTGCGCTCCGAGCGCGCTCGGCTCCCTGCCGTCGAGCGTCATCCCGTAGCTCTGCGAAATCCTGTCGGCGATCGTCTGTGGATCCGCGCCTTGCTCCTCCGCCGCCAGCGCCGGAACCTTCATCCTGTGGTTCCCGATCCGCTCGGCGAATTTTATCGCCCGGTCGAGCTCGCCCGCCTGCCGCATCTCGTCGATCATCCCCGGAGGGGGAGGCTCCATCGCCCGAACCGGGAATTGGCCGCACAGCGCAAAAGCCAATACCGCCACGATGAAAAGCGGTATCCGAAACCGGGAGCAGTGAGCAGCGGGCAGCGGCGTAGGGGCGCACTGCGTGCGCCCGTTCACAGCCGATGGTCCAAAGTCGAGAGTCGAGCGCCGGAGGTGAATCATCGCGCGGTCACCTCCGTCGCGAGGTCGAACGGAATCCTCTGCCCCTTGTCGTTTCGCAATTGCAGAAACTCCGCTTCGTTGCGCAGGCCGAACTTAGGAGCGCCTTCGCTTTTGAGCCTGAACCGGACGACGAAAATGTCGCCTTCCCCCGCCGGAAGCGCGCCCGATCCTTCCCTGCCTGTAAACGCGTAAGGGACGTACCCGCCGACATCGGTTTTGACAAAGGCGACGGCCTCGGAAGGAAGAAACGCCCCACGCCGGGCCGAAACCGGCTCGACCATCGCCGCATCGTAAACCAGCCTGCCGCATCCCTGGAAAACGCCGCCCGGATTCGCCAGCCTTATCGCGACGTCGAATTCGGCTCCGGCTTCGCTGCCCGCAAGCGACGGCCAAATCACGGACAAAGCGGTTCTATCGGGGATTTTGTGTCCTGCACCGGGCGCGTCGTCCGCGCTTTGCAGAGGCGCCCCGCCGCGGCCGATTTGACCGGAGACCGGCGCCCTGTGCCCGCGCCCGCACGATGCCAGCGCGGCGAAAAGCAGCGCCGCGGCTATTCCAAGCGCCATCCAATGCAGTCTTCGCATTATTCCTCCGCCAATCCCGCAAAGTGCGGGTTAAATCTTCCCGATCCCCGTCAGGTTCGGCGGGGCGAGCGACACCCCAAAGTACTCGCCCGCGGACTCAAATCCTAGCACAGTCACGATCACGTCGCCGCTCGCGGCGTCGGCCGGCACGGTTACGGCGATCGCGTCCTCCCCCCAGGAGGACACCGCCGCCTGCGTTCTTCCCCCGCCCTCCTTGGCGAAAGTGACCGTGCTGGTTCCCTGGATTTTACCGAAATTCGAGCCGTTTATCACTACCGCCTTGCCGGGAGCGCCGGAAGGATCGGTTATGGAATCGATCTGCGGATCGGCGTCCAGGATTTCGTAATCGTCAACAAACCATCCCGTCCCGAAATTCGAATCCGAATCGCTGTCGAAAAGGAAATTCAACCGGAATGGGGCCGACTTGAAATCCGTCAAATTGAACCATTGCTCCTTCCATTGGCCCGCGGGCGCGGTGTCGTCGCGGTATTCGGCGATCGGCGTTTCCATATCGTCTGTTCCGTCGTAACGCACGAGCAGGATTTTGGCAATGTCTCCCCTGCCGGAATTTTCGACGTCGACGCGGTGCCAGATGCGTAGGTGCGGCCGCGTCGCCCCGGAGCAGTCGTGCACGGGCGAATAAAGCTGGTCGAACTCGTTCGCGCCGTAGTTTCCCCCGGACGCGGACGGCCCCATCTTGGCGCACTTGCCGCCCAGATGCGAATCCTCGCCGGTAATCCGCCATATGCTCGTCCCGCTGCTCGAAATGAACCAGTCGCCGTCGAAATCGTCCCCCGAGTATCCGCCGAGCGTCGTGATATTTTCGAAGCCTTCGTGCCAGTCCGGGTTGCGATGCGTGTTCGTAACATTCACCGAAACGGAGTCGGCCGCGACAAGATCGTCACGTATGTCGTCTTCGTCCTCGTCGTCGTAGGCGCGAAGCGTCAAAAGCGCGCCGCCGTTGTACGTCCAGCGGGAATCCCAATAAACGGTGTACGTTTTGGTGTCGTTTCCACTGTCGTTATCGGGAATCGGCGAGTAAATCAGATTGCCCAGAACCGGCGGCACAGGTTCGATGCCTATCCATTCCGTATCGTCGCTGACCGTGACTTCGATCGCAACCTTGCCCGACACCGACCCGCCGTTGGAGGGCGAAGTTATCTCAATCGCCGGAGGCGTTCCGGTCTGTCCCGAAATCGTGAGGTCGTCGAACCAGAATCCGGGCGCGGTGGTTGTTCCCGAACCCTCAAGTATCCAGAAAATCCGTACTTCCTTGCCTGCAAACTGCGACATGTCGTAGGAATAGTCGTCCCATTCCTGCATCGTTCCGTTCGCGAAGCCGTCGCCCCAGTACGTCGCGTCGTCGTCGGTCAGAATGAAATACGCCGCGTAACCGTTGGAGGTCTGATAGCGCCGCTGAAACGTCACCGTGGACGCCGCATGCCCGCGCAAATCCACTATCGGCGCGAACAGCCAGTCGTTGCTGGTCGTCGCGTAGTTGCCCGTCGTACCGCTCGAATGCATTGACGGCGCGTCGGTGAAGAAAACCGTATCGTCTGCTCCCCAAGATGTGTTCGTCGTTCCCTGGTTGCCGTCGAATTTGTACCAGCCGGTTGGAATCGCGTTGTTTCCGACGCCGGTGAAATCTTCCGAATCGGGCGGCTCCCAGTGTTCGTTCGAGGGAGTGACATGGATTGAGGAAAGGTTCATTCTGCCTTCGTCCGTGTAAACCTTCGCGAATAGCTCCATTTCGCGGTTGAATTCGAAGGTCGTGTCCCAGTCCAGCCGGTAGAAACCGTCGTCCTCCTCCGTCACGACGCCGAGGAATCGCGTTTGAGTTTCGAATTCGACCCTATTCACGTTGCCGGTGCCGCCCGAAACGGCAATCCGGATTTCCTGCGTTCCGGAAACCGTGTCGCCGTCCGCGGGATTGTCCCATTCCACGTCGGGCGCCGTACCCAACCCCGCGTCGACCAGGTCGAGCGAGTTTTTCACGTTGCAGAACCGCACGTTGCCGTTCGACGTACCGTTCAGGAATCCTTTCGGATTCGCGCCGTTGTTGAGATGCGTCATTTCGGTCGCGCCGCCCAGGAGAGCCGCGCGCACGTCCTCGTTTGTCAGCGAATCGTCGTACGCCAATAGAAGCGCGGCGCATCCCGCCACGTACGGACAGGAAAAGCTAGTGCCAGCGGTCGCGGCCGTGTAAGACGAGTCGCTGAACCTTGCAGTGGTGCGCACTTCCACTCCCGGCGCGGCGATGTCCACCCATTCGCCGTAATGACTGAACGTCGCGCGCGCGTCGAACCGCGAATCGACCGGAAGCTCGCCGTCCACAAGCGAAAAATCCTGGTTGTCGCTGGAATTGACCAGCGTCGTCGCGCCTACCGCGATCGCCTCGTGGTAATAGCCCGGATAGTGCGGCGCGCTGACGTTGCCGTTTCCCGCGGCGATCACGATTACGCGCCCGTCCTGCCAGCATTGTTTTGCGGCGAGCTGGGTCGTCCTATCGGGAAAGTCTCCGCCGAGCGAAAGTGAAAGCACGTCCGCGCCGAGGTAGTCCGCGATGAGCATCCCCTGCGCCACCTGGGAATCGCTGCCGCTTCCGCCGGACGAAAGCACTTTGACCGGAAGAATCGTGACGGTCTGATTCATCCCGGCCAGTCCCTTGCCGTTGTTTCCCACCGCGCCTACGCATCCCGCGCAATTGGTGCCGTGGCCGTGGTCGTCGTTTGGATCGTTGTCCTTGTTTATAACGTCGGTCAGCACGCCGGGCTCGTTGTAGGGCGGATCGTTCTGCGGATCGATCGCGTTCGCCGCGAGGTCTTCGTGGGTATAGCGCACGCCCGTGTCTATCACCGCCACGACGACGTCCGCCGAGCCGGTCGTGTAGCCCCATGCCAGACCGTCAATCGTCTTGACGCGCCAGTTGCACCATGTGCCGCCGTCGGTGCCGCGCTTGTTCAGGTGCATCGGGTCGTTGGGAGGCGCGCTGGCCGTCCTGTCCGTATCGGCGCTTTCCGATGCGCTTTTGAGCCCGGCGGGGTTGTTTTCGAGCAGCCGGTCGTAGTCGTATCCGCCGATGCGGCCGACCGCCTTCACGAAATAGTCGTAGCAGACTTCGCGGACGAGCCCCACGTTCTCGGCGAAGACGCGGCGCATCGCCGCGTCCAGGTCGGCCGCGGTTTCCACGCCCGGCACCTCATACACCGCAAAGTTAACGTCCTTATAGAAGACGCGGGAGTGAAGCGAAAGTCCGTACTTCCGGGCGAGCGCGACGCTGACCTGGCGGAAATAAGGATGCCGCACCAGCGGCGCGTTGTCGTCCGGGCGCACCGCGTCGTCGCCTTGCCCTTCGGGCGAGCCCGTAAGGTACGGCGCGAGAGCGGGAGCCTGCGGGGATTTTTCGAAAATTGCGATGAAGCGGTCGGCGGCGAAGTCGACTCCGGCGACGGCCGGCCGGCGCGGCGGGGGAAGCGAGTCCACGTCCGGATCGGGAAGAATCCGCAGCCCGGAAGCAAGCTCCGGGTCGCCGGGGACGTATCGCGCACCGGGATCGGCGTCGGCCGCGGGCGCGCCGGCCGGAGTGGAGGAAGGCGGTTGCGACGCGCCGCCCTTGCCGCAGGAAACAAGAAGCGCCGCCGCCGCGAGGGCGAGCGCCATTGATAAAAACGCTGGATGAAGCCTCAATTGGATGCGCCCCTCAATTAGATGACAGTTCACAGTTGACAGTTGACAGTTGCCAGTTGCTTCGCACACGGCAGCTTGCTTGCCAATCTTTATCAACCTACCCCAACTCCCTCACGATCCCCGCGACGTGGCCGCACGCCTGGCGCATCCGGGAGACGACTTCCGTCACCACCTCCGGCGGGATTGTCAGGGGCGGCTCGACGCGGATTATGTCCGGCTTGTTGAGCGCGAACGCGACGAAGACGCCAAGCTCGATCATCATCGCGATGAAAAGCTCCGCGACGTCCGGCGCGGCGAACTCGATGCCGATCATCAGCCCGCGGCCGCGCACGTCCCTTACAAGCTCCGGAAAATCCGATTTCAGCGATTCCAGTCCGGCGAGAAATTCGAGTCCGCGAAGCCGGGCGCGCTCCGCAAGCCCGTCGCGCACGAGCACCCTGCACGCGGCAAGCGCCGCGGCGCACGCAAGCGGGTTGCCGCCGAACGTGGACGTGTGGATAAGCGGATTCGCCTCGAATCCCGCCCACGCTTCGGGCGTGCCGATTACCGCGCCGATGGGCATCACGCCGCCGCCCAGCGCCTTGGCGAGCGCCATCACGTCGGGCGCGACGCCGTCGTGCTCGCAGGCGAAGTTCGTCCCCGTGCGTCCCATCCCGGTCTGCACCTCGTCGAAGATAAGCAGCGCACCCGCGCGGTCGCACGCCGCGCGCGCGGCCGCAAGGTAGCCCGGCGGCGCGGGGAATATACCGCCCTCGCCCTGCACCGGCTCGAGTATCACCGCCGCGACTTCATCGGTCACCGCGGATTTGAGCGCGTCCGCTTCGCCGAACGGGACGACGGTGAATTTTCCGAGAAGCGGATCGAACGGCGCGCGGTGCTTTTCGCGGTCGGTCGCTGAAAGCGAGCCGAGCGTCTTTCCGTGGAATGCGCGGGAAGCGTAAATTATCCCCTTCCGCCCCGTCGTGAGCCGCGCGAGCTTAAGCGACGCCTCGACGGCCTCGGTGCCGCTGTTGCAGAAGAAGCACTTCTGCAGTTTCCCCGGCGTGATTTCGGCAAGCGTCGCGGCAAGCTCCAGCGCGGGCGGGGACATGAGAAGCTTGCTCGAAAGCGGCTGGCGGTGAAGCTGCGCCTCGACCGCGGCGATTATTTCCGGATGCCGGTGGCCGAAGTTGAAGACGCCGTACCCGCCCAGGCAGTCTATGAACTCGCGGCCCTTCCCGTCGCGCACGAGCCAGCCTTCGGCCTCGATTTCGGCCTCGTCCAGTCCCATGAACGCGATGAGCGAGAACAGCCCCTCGTTCAAGTTGCGCTTGAATTTCCCGCGCAGCGCCTCGGCGTCGAGCGCGCGCCAGTAATCAGGGCCGAGAGAGGCCGCGCCGCGCAATTCCGTTCCGCGTGATTCCATAAGTCCTCCGCCGGAACAAACCGGCGGGGAGATTATAAGGGAGGGCCGTAAAGCCGGCGCGCTTTGAGGCGCATCCCTTGCAGCCGGCCTAATACTTGCGGATGAATACGATTTGATCGAACGTGTTGTCGAAAGTGGCAATCGCGGGCTGGCCGTAATATTCGATCAGGTTCGTGTACTTGCCGTAGTCCGAGCTGGAAAGAAATTGAAAAGGCGTCTGCCACTCCGAGCCGTCGCGGAAGTAGGCTTCCACAAGATAGCAGTCCGTTTCCGTGGCGTTGTAAAACGCGATCATCGGATAACCGTTTATCACCGCAAGCGACAGGTACTGGCCGATGTCGTCCGCGTGCGTGATCGGCACTTCGCCGCCCCAAGTAACGCCGTTGAAATCGGCCGCACGGCTGTATTGGATCCAATTCTGGGTCTCGTTGTAGTACGCGATCGCCGGCCTGCCGTCCACCATCGCCATCGAGTTGAACCTGCCCAAATCTTCGGTCGAGTCCACGGTGATCGGAGCGCCCCACGACGTCCCGTACTGGCCGGCCGCGCGCACGTACATAATGTCTTTCGTGCTGTCGTTGTAGTACGAAATCGCCGGACGGTCGTAGACCATCATCATGCACACGCTGCCGACGCCGACGGTGCCGGAATTGTCCGGCGTGACCGGTGAGCCCCAGGTCGCGCCGTTTTCGTCGTTCGCGCGGACGTACTTCAGGTTCGAGTTGCCGATGTCGATGTACGCGATCGCGGGACGCCCTCCGACGACGAGCAGGCAGGGCTTCTCGCCAACGTCTCCGGCGTTGTCCACGGTCACGGGCATTCCCCATGAGTTTCCGATTTCGTCCAAGGCGCGGCAGTACTTCAGCGCCGTGTTGCCCTGGTCGAGATACGCGATCGCCGGAAAACCGTTGACGACCGCGAGCGAGCTGTCGCGCCCGACCACGCCGCCAGAATCCACCGTCACAGGCTGGGTCCAAGAATATCCAAACTCGTCCTGGTTGCGGGTGTACATCAGATCCGAGTCGCTCCAGTTGTAAAAGCTTATCGCGGGCCGCCCGTATACCAGCGCCATCGAATGAAACGAGTCTTCGGTCCCCGCCACGCTGTACAACGCGCTCCATCCTTTGACAATGAAGAAAATCGTGCCTTCGCCCTGGCCCTGCAAGTCGTCCGTCACTCGGAATCCGACTGTGAATCTGCCGGACGGGTAGTCGGCGATTTGATAATACGGGCTTGTCCCCGTGTTGACTTCATATTCGCCGTTGTTATCGACGTCCCATTCGTAAAGCGTCACTTGGCCGTCCGAGTCGAAGCTGCCGGACGCGTCAAGCAGAATGGTCTGGCCGTTCTCGGCCTCGTCAGGATTCGCGATCCCGATCGCGTAAGGCGCGACGTTGATCCTTACCGGAATGGTCGCCGTCTCGGATGCGCCGCCGTCGTCCGTCACGCGCACCGACGCTGTGCCGTCGTAGTATCCGGTGTAAATGTGCGACGCTACCGGTAAATCGCTCGTCTTGTCCCACAGGAAATCGCCGTCGAAATCCCAGTCGTACCGCTCGATCACTCCGTCGGGATCGACGCTGCCCGACGCGTCGAAGATGACAGCCGAGCCAGCCTGATGGAATTGCGCGCCCGAATCCAGGCTTGCGGAAGGCAGCTGGTTGGCGGCGCCGCCAGCGGGGTTGGCGAGAACCCACGCCGTGTCTACGTCGAAACTTCCTTGGTCGTCGGTCACGCGGAACCGCGCGGAAAAAAGCCCCGGATACGTGTATTCGTAAGGGGGAGCCTCGGGATCGTTCGAACTCGTGTATTCGTAGTTTCCGTCGCCGTCCGTGTCCCAGGCCCATTCGGCAATCGTTCCGTCGTCGTCCCATCCGAAACCGTTGAAGAAAGCGCTGAAAGGCACGACTCCGGTGCTGGGAGAAACGTGCGCTTCCGCCAGCGGCCTGCTGTTTGAGGTGATGATGAGCGAGACCGCGGCGAACGAAACGCCGCCGCCCGAATTCGTGCAGCGAACCGCGGGGCGGATTATTCCCGTGTTAGAAGTATCCGCGAGCGCCGTGCCCGTAGTATTGGTAAGGTCGAACACGCCGTCGCCGTCAATATCGAAATCGTAAGTCTCGCCGCCTGTGGCGGTGAGCGTGATTGTGCCAGCCCGCTTGCCTCCCGCCGCATCCGTTTGAAGCGATGCGCTTGGGGGATCGCCCGGCAAAGGAACCGCGCCCGCGGTCGGCGAAAGCGCGCTTTCGTTTCCGGAGACGTCCACCGCGGTAAGTCCGACAATGACTTCGTCGCCGATTTCGGGAAGGAAGAACCGCGGCTGCGCGAGCAAATACCCGACCGCCCCTACTCCCGCGTCGTCGGGCTGCGAAAACGGATCGTTCGAGAAATAAAGCCGGTACCCCGCAAGATCGATTGCCACCACGTCGGGCCACTCGACGACGACCCCCCCCGCGGCCGCGGTGACGGTGGGCGTTCCAGGAGCAGGCGGCGCGGAGGCGTCCGAATCGTCGCGCGGATTCGCGCCGACGCCGACGACGTCGAACGCCGCGCCGTCGAACGCGACTATCGCCACGAACGTATTGCCTATCTGCGAGGTGAAATCACCCTGCGGTATCGAAATCCGCACATGAGAATCCGAAAACGGCCCGTACCACTTCCAGGTTCCGTTTCCGTAGTCCGAAATCCCGGCGTACCAGTTTGATATCAGGCCGCCGCCCGCGGGAAGCGGATTTACGTCCGCAGCGACGACGCCGGGCTGGCCAGCCCCCATCGAAAGCCGGTAGAGCGCCCAGCTTACGCTGCGCGCACCCGCCGCACCGCTCGCGAACCGCGACGCTTCGCCGAAGTCCGTTACGTCGCCAAATTCGATGTAGCGCTCGACGCCGGCCGCAAATTCGGTGTCGGTGTTGATGGAGCTTATGTCCTTATCCCCGCCGGATGCAATCACATAGCCGTTTTCATCAAGCTTTTCCCATGGTTGCGGGCGGTCGTCGGGAAGCTCGGAAGGCCAGCCGCCGCCCACGGGCGCGGTTTTGCCGCCGGATTCAACCGAATCAATCGGAATCCCGGCACCGTCACCCGACGCGGGGGCAGCCGGAGGATTCGCTGACTTGCCGCACGCGAAAATAAGCGATGCGAGAAGAATCGAGAGGGCAAGAGCAACGCCGCTCGTTGCAAATTTCGTCATTGGTTTCCCCCTTGGGATGGATTGCAGAACTCAAGTAAATACCGGCATTGCGATACCAATATTTTACGCGCTTGCCGCGCGGGCCGTCGGCCGGACAAGCGCAGCACCGTCAGTAAAGTTACCAATCCGCCTTCGGGCGGTTGGCTGCGCCCGCCTAACAAGGATGTCCTTGCACCCATATCCCTGCGCCGTGCGGATGGCGTATAATGGGCAATCCCGTTTTTCGGGCCGATTTTGCTTTTGCGGGGATGTATGAACCACCGCTTTCCCCTGACGATAGCCGGAGAGGAAATACCGGGCGAGGCCGAAGTCGAGGCCTTTTCAATTCTCGACGGGTCGAAGCTCGGCGGTTACACGCGCGCGGGCAGCGCGGCGCTTCCTTTGTTCCTCGATTGCGCGGCGGCGGCGTTTTTGCGCGCGCGCGCGCTTCATCCGGCGGAACGCGCCAAGCTGCTTTCGGCGGCGGCGGCGCGGCTTCGCGTGGAAAGCGACGGCCTTGCCGATCTTCTTTGCCGCGAGACCGGCAAGCCGATAGCGCTGGCCTTGGGCGAAATCAAATCGGCCACCGGACTTCTCCAGGCCGGCGCAAAGGAGTGCGTGCGCCAGCGCAACATCATCGAGCCGATGTTTGTTCCGGTTGGCAGCTTGCAGCGGATGAATATGATAAGGCGGTTCCCGCGCGGCGTCGTTCTTTCCGCGGTTCCGTTCACCAATCCGGTTTCGCTGTGCGCGCACCAGCTCGCAGCGGCGGCGGCCGCAGGTACGGTCGTCGTGCAACGCCCTCCGACGGGCGCCGCGCTTTCGGTGCTCCGGTTCGCCGATATCGTCGGCGACGCAATGGGCGAAATCCGCTGGTTCTCGGTTTTGCCGATGGATTACGATTTGTTTTACGCGGCGATTGACGATCCGCGGGTGGCGATGCTCTCGTACTTCGGTTCGAAGCGGATGGCGTCCAAAATCGCGGAGCGCGCCGGAAACAAGCACGTTTCGATGAACATTTTCGGCGACGCTGCGGCGATTGTGATGCCGGACTGCGACGTTAAATACGCGGCAGGCGCGATCGCTCGCGGCGCGTTCGCCGGCGCGGGGCAGTCGTGCTTCGCGATCGAAAACGTGCTGGTCCACGACAGAATCTATCCGCAGTTCCGCCAGAGGATGGTGGACGCCGTGGAGTTGGACGTCAAAGCGGGCGATCCGCTCGATCCCGGAACGCTGGTCGGCCCGATGACGTACAAGAACGAGGCCGAAAGGCTCGCCGACTGGATATCGCGCGCCAAAAGCGCGGGTGCGCGGGTTGTCGCCGGGGGCGATTGCGAGGGCGCGTTGTTCCAGCCGACGCTGATAGAAGATCTCCCGCAGGATTTTATCGCCGCCAATCCCCGCCCGATGGGACCCGTTGCCGTGATGCACAGCGTAGATTCGCTGGATGCGGCGGTGAAATTCATGCATGCCACCGGCAGCGACTTCATTGCGGCATTGTTTTCCCGCGACCAGGAGGACGGGCTGTACCTTCTGGAAAATCTGAACGCCGGCACGATAATAATGAACGAATACCCGCTGGAAATAGAGGAAGGCGTCCAGTACCGCTCGGCCTCGGCCGCTCGGAGCGGATTGGCGGGACTGCGGTGGGCGGTGGAAGAAATGACCGCGCCGCGCGATATGTTGTTCAACAACTACTGGGGAGCATGACCGAACGCGCCGCCGCCTTGCGCAGTCAAATGTCACGCGTGAAAAGTTTGCTTGCAGCTTCGATTTTCGCCGCGCTAATAGCGGCGCCGCCGGCCTTGTCCGCCGCGGAACGCGGGAACGAGCCTGGCCGGTATTTTCCGGAGCCCGCCGCGGTGCGCGTGCGCGTCGAGGACGGCACGATTTGCAGGTCGCTGGTTTACATCCCGGCGGGCGAGGGGCCGCATCCGGTCGTGCTGCTTCTCAACGGCGGGGGGGGGGAATCAACCGACGCGCTTTCCTTTTTCCGCGACGGCGGGGCGGTATACGCCCCGCTGGGCTACGCCGTATTCGCTCCGGACTTTCGCGAGGGAGCGCTGGGCGGCCCGGCGCTGATGGACGTTCTGGCGGCTCTCGAATACATCCGCCGGCATGTCAGGCTGGACGAAAACCGCGTCGTGATCGAAGGCTGGGCGGAAGGCGCGTATCTTGCGATGCTGGCCGCGACTAAAACGGAAGTCGCGGGCGTCATCGCCTCGTCGGGATTTTACGACGCGGCCGAATACGCCGCCGGACTCGCGGACGAACGCAAGGAAAGCCGGCGCCGGATTTTGGATTTAACCGAAGCGGAATTGGGAAGCCCGTTACGGGATTCCGACGCCTACCGGATGCGCTCGCCGCTGTTCTTCGCGGAAAGGATCACCGGGCGCGTGCTCCTGTTTCACGGCCGCAACGACAATGTGACGAACTGGAACGAATCGCAGGAAATGGCGAACGCTCTCGTGGCCGCCGGAATCCCGACGGACTTTTACATACTGGACGGCGAAGGGCGCAGTCCCAAGCTGTTCGAGGGCGCGGTGCTGGATATCAAGATGAAATTCCTCTCGGCCTTGGGCCTCCCATTCTCCGTCGCGGAGCCGGATCAAAGCGGCGCTTTGCCTTCGTAAATTGCAATCTCGCCGATCTTGGCGAATCCGAAGTCGACATAAAGGAACCGCGCCGGGCTTTCGCGCCGCGCGATTACGCCGATTACTATATTCCCCGCGTCGCGCGCCGCGGCGAGTCCCGCATCCATCAGAGCGGTTGCGACCCCCTTGCGCCTGAATCCCGGAAGCACGTACAAGCCGTGCAGCCTGCCGGCCACCCCGTCGTTGAAATATGCCATCCTGCCGGCGGGCGCCCCGTTCAGAAAAGCAATCAGCGTTTTGTATCCGGGCAAATTCCCGTCCCTCATCCGGTGGATCGCCATCCTGTCCGCGGCCGGCATCGGGCTTTCCGGCTCTTCGAAAGCGGGCGCGGCGGCCTCCCAGTCCGAGCTTGCGGCGCGGATTTCAATTCCGGGTTGGGACGCGGGCTTTTTCGCCTTGACCCATGCATATACGTCGCGGATTTCCTGCTTGAAATCAAGAAGAAACAGGTCTTCAGAAAGATTTTTCGCGAGGTAGTCTCCCGTCAGTTCAGGTGAAAAGACGACGCGCAAGCCGGACGCGCCGCAGGATTTCATCTCCGGCGCAATGGAACCAATTACGGACTCCAAGTCCTTCGCGGCATCGCCTTCGCCCGGCGCAAACTGCGGGAAGACCGCCCAGCCGGGAGAGTAAAAAGGAAACCGCTGGGAAACCGCAAGCCTGCACCAGCCGAAATCCCGCATTTCACCTGCCGCGGCGGCGATTTTCAGCTCCGTTTCGGCCAGTTTGCGCAATGCGAACAGTCTGTTCCTGTCGTCCACGCCGCAAGTATAGCCTAAGCGTTTCGCAACTATTGTGCAAGCGCGGCGCGCCGATGTAAAAATTTTTCCCAACAGCCCGTTGAGATGTAGTCAGATTTTTAAAACGCTGGTACAATGCTGTATGCGCGCCGCGGATTCCGCCATGTTGGCGGGATGGCGCGTTTTTGCACGTTCGATTGCCGCCAGGTCATCTATGGAGTTTTGAGTTGGAGAAAGTTCCTGTCTCGGTTCTCAAGCCAGGCGACGTCATCGATCAGAACATCTACACGGAGGACTTGAAGCTCCTCCTGGTCAAGGGCACCGAATTAACGGCCGACATCTTGAGGAGGCTTTCCGCGCGCGGCATTACCGAAATCCTCACCGATTCGAAAATGATCATCGAGCTCGGCAAAAAACGGGCCGCCGAGGAAGCGGGCCAAGCCGGCGAATCCGCGCCTCCCGCAGAAGAGCCCGAAATGCCGCAGCAGGAGGAACTGAAGGAATTCATCTCCGACATCGGCCTGAAGCCGATCCTCGAGCCGGCGTTCTTCAGGCAATCGCTCGAGCACGTTTCGAAAGTAATAACCCAGGTTATCACCGGCTCATCGGCGGACAAAAAGGCGCTGGCCGAATTGGCCCGCGAACTTATCGCGAAAGTGCTCGGAACCAACGGCACCGCGCTGATGCTGTACGAAATGGCGCAGCACGACCAGTACGAGTACGCGCACGCGATCAGAACCGCCACGCTTTTCATCACGCTGAACAAAGACGAAATTGCGGTGTCGGCGGAGTTGGAGGCATTGGTGCAGGGCGTTCTTATGCATAACGTCGGGATGCTGCGCGTACCGGAGGAAATAAGACTCAAGCCCGGCCGCCTCACCCCGGACGAGTTCAGGCGCATTAAAAAGCACCCCCCGGACGGCGTCGAGATGCTTTCCTCTTCGCTTCCTCTGGCGCAAGCCGCGATGGAAATGATAGCGGCGCACCACGAGCGGTTGGACGGCCAAGGCTACCACCGCGGACTTGCGGACAAAGACATCCCGTTCCAGGCGCTTATTCTTTCGATTTGCGATTGTTACGACGCGCTCATCACCGACCGCCCCTTCCGCAAAGCGCTTCAGCCTTCCAACGCGATCAACCTGCTCATACAGGACGATGTTCGCCACTTCGGCAGCAAGGTGCTGCACAGGCTGCTGCGCAAAGTCGGGCTGTACCCCGTCGGAACCGTGGTTTTGCTCAACACCGGCGAGCTTGGAATCGTGACCAAGATAAATCCGATGTTCTTCAAACAGCCCGTCGTGCATCTTATGTACGACCGAAACCACGTGCGGATTGGCGATCCGCAGCCCGTCAATCTGGCGGAGAGCCGCGACCGCTTCATCTGGAAGGCGATAGGGAAATAGGACGAAGCGATTTAGGCCGGCGGCTTACGGTTGTTTTGACATTTTCTCCGGAGCTAGCTCCCTCCCTTCACCTCCGCCAGCCTGCCGCCCGCGAGTATCAGCTTTCGCTCCCTCTTTGTGGCATCCAGCGTGACTGCGAACTGGAAACCTTTCGTTTTGTTTATCGCGACTCCGTTCGTAATCGTATCGTCGCCGGAAATCTTCGCCGGATCGACAAGCGTGCGCGGATCGCGCAGCTCGATTTCGTCGCCGGAATCGATTTTGTCGTAGTCCGCGCCGTCCGCAAACGTGAGCGGCAAAAGCCCCCAGTTCATCAGGTTGCTCTTGTGGATGCGCGCGAACGTCTTGGCGATCACTCCGGGCACGCCGAGGAACATCGGGCAGATCGCCGCGTGCTCCCGGCTGGACCCCTGGCCGTAGTTCGTCCCGCCGATAATCCAGCCGCCGCCCCATTCCTTGGCGCGTGCTGAAAACTCCGGGTCGACGCGGTGGAAAACGAAATCGGAGAGCTTCGGGATGTTGCTGCGGAAAATCAGAATGTTCGCCTGCGCCGGGATTATGTGGTCGGTCGTGATGTCGTCGCCCACTTTCAGAAGCACCTTGCCGGAAACGGTTTCCGCGAGCGGCGATTTGACCGGAACCGGCACGATGTTGTCGCCGCGCTCGACCGCGAGATTCGCGGCTTCATTTTCCGGCGCGGGCGCAACGAGGTTGGGATTGCCGCCCAGCTTCTCCGGGATGCGCTGGCCGGGATACGCGATTCCCAGCTTGCGCGGGTCTGAAAGGACGCCGGTAAGCGCGGTCGCGGCCGCGACCTCGGTTGACGAAAGGTAGACGCTGTCGTTTTTCAGCCCGCTGCGCCCGCTGAAATTGCGGTTTATGACGCGCAGGCTGTTCGTGCCTTCCGCCGGGACGTGGCCGCTGCCGATGCACGGCCCGCAAGTCGGCTCACCGATAGTTATCCCCGCGGCAATAAGCTCGGCCGCGTACCCTTCGCGCGCTAGCAATTCAAGATCCGCGCGCGACGACGGGTGCAGGATAAACTCAAGGCCGTCGGCGATCCGTTTTCCGCGCACGATTTCCGCAAGAGAGACCATATCCATGTACGAGCCGTTAGTGCACGAGCCGACGATAATCTGGTGAATCGGCGTGCCCTCGATTTCATCTATCGGAACGACGTTGTCCGGAAGCGACGGCTTTGCGACCAGCGGGACGATTTGCGAAAGGTCTATTTCGATCACGCTTGAATATTCCGCGTCCGCGTCGGGCAGGATTTCGGCCCATTCATTTTCACGGCCCACGGTCGCGAGATAAGCTTTCGTCGTTTCGTCGCTCGGAAATATCGAAGTCGTCGCGCCCAGCTCCGCGCCCATGTTCGTGATCGTGCAGCGCTGCTGCGCGTTCAAGCCCGCGATTCCCGGCCCGGTGTATTCGAAAATCCTGCCAAGCCCGCCGCGGCACGTGAGCCGCCGCAGCATTTCGAGGATCACGTCCTTCGCGGTCACCCACGGCGAAAGCGCGCCGGTCAAACGGACGTTCACGATTTCGGGCATCTTCAGGTAATAAGTGCCGCCCGCGAGCGCGACCGCGACATCCATCCCGCCCGCGCCGATGGCGATCATCCCCAATCCGCCGCAGTGCGGGGTGTGGCTGTCCGCTCCGAGCGCGGTTTCGCCGGGCCGCGCGAATTGCTCCTGGTGGATCTGGTGGCCGATTCCCGCGCCCGGCTTTGCCCAGTGCATCCCGTATTTGCGACATGCGCTCGCAAGGTAGCGGTGGTCCTGCGAGTTGCGCGTGTCGAACTGAAGCACGTTGTGGTCGCCGTACGCGACCGCGACGCGCGCTCGCGCTCGCGCCAGCCCCATCCCTTCGAAATTCTGCATCACGACGGTGCCGGTTATGTCCTGCACCAGCACCTCGTCAATCGCAATGCCGATTTCCTCGCCTGCGACGAGTTCGCCCTCCCGCAGGTGGCTTTCAAGTATCTTCGCAGCAACGGATTTACCCATTCGAGCCTCCCCCGGCAGCGCGCCGGGACGAGTATTACTACCGGCCGAATCCGGCATTTTGCGGGGCATGTGAAATTCCGGGATTCGGCGGCCGAGAGCAACCCGGACGCGCCGCGGCGCGATAATCCGGCATCCGGCGTCCGGATTCAGCCAGCGGGCGGGCCGCGCCGGAAGTACGTTTTTGGGAGTTGCATATGGATTTCGCCCTTTCCGAAGAGCACGAAATGATCCGCCAGATGGCGCGGGAATTCGCCGAGGAAGTTTTGGCCCCCGCCGCCGCGCAGCTCGAGCAGACGCGCGAGTTTCCGAAGGAAAATTTGAAAAAGATGGCCGAGCTCGGGCTTCTCACTCCGCCCATTCCGGAGGAGTACGGCGGACCCGGCCTGGACACGATTTCGTATGCGATAATCGGCGAGGAAGTGGCCCGCGCCTGCGGTTCGACCGCGACGATAATGGGCGCGCATTGCTCGCTTTGCTCCATGCCGATACTCATGTTCGGTACCGAGGAGCAGAAGAAGCATTACCTTCCGCAGCTTTGCAGCGCGGAAAAAATAGGCGCGTTCGGCTTGACCGAGCCATCCGCGGGAAGCGACGCCGCGGGGATAAGGACGCGGGCGGTGAAGGACGGGAGCGATTACGTGCTTAACGGCCACAAGCAGTGGATCACCAACGGCCACTACGCCGATGTTTTCATCATCATGGCGACGACGAATCCGGAAGCGGGGCTGCGCGGGATAACGCCCTTTTTATTGGAGCGGGGAGCGCCCGGATTCACAACGGGCAAAATAGAGGAAACCATGGGAATCCGCGGCACGGTGCAGACCGAGCTTCACTTCGAGAACGTGCGGATTCCGGAGACGGACATACTCGGCGGGCCGAAAAGCGTCGGGCGCGGATTCCTGATGGCGATGAAGACGCTGGATTCTGGCCGCATCGGCGTGGGAGCGGCGAGCGTCGGCATCGCGCAGGCGGCGCTGGAGGCCGCGGTCAAGTATTCGAAGGAGCGCGAGCAGTTCGGGAGCAAGCTCAAGGACTTCCAGGCGATCCAGTGGATGATCGCGGACATGGCGACCGAGCTTCAGGCCGCGCGGCTGATGGTTTACTACGCCGCGTGGGCGAAGGACGCGCACCACGGCAAGTGCACGCTGGAGGCCGCGCAGGCGAAGCTTTACGCAAGCGAGGTGTGCGGGAAGGTGACCGACCTGGCGCTGCAGATTCACGGCGGGTACGGGTACACGAAGGACTTCCCGCTCGAGCGCTACTACCGGGACGCCCGCATCAAGCGCATATACGAGGGCACGAACGAAATACAGCGGATGGTCATCGCGCACGAGGTGCTGAGGAAGATGTAGGTGCAAGGGATATTATTTGCCGAAAAGCAAAAGCATCAATTCCTTTTGGCTCTTGCCGTGATGATCCGCTATGTCGCCAAGTATCCAAGATAGCGTACCGACCTTCACCGGATTATGATTCGGTATGCTGACGCGGTGCTTACCGTTTTGCAGCGTTTCGCAAATCAGGTGGCTTCCTGTTTGATAGCGGAATTCGTAGCCGAGAACTGAGAGCTTCTTTAGAAACTCGCGACCGCTTAAATCCCTCGGAATCCTCATCTTGCGGGAACGGGAATGTTGCTGTAGGTGATGGAGTACGACGAGGGCTTTGCGGGCGAGTCGAAGAAATAGGCTTCGATGGCGTCCTCTATCATCGCTTTCAGTTCGTCCAGATCGTCCGCCTCCGTGAAGATTCCGTGCCCCACGGAACGGGCGCAGTAACCGCCCGATTCGTCTTCCTCGACGATGAATACAATCTCGTCCATCAAGCAGATTATACCCTAAATTCCGAGTCGCTGAAGAATAAGCCATCTGGAGTACAATATCCCCGTGTGATTCGCATGCGTCGGCGTATCCGGCTTGTTGCATTTATTGCGGTGCTGATTGCCGCGGCGGGCGCGGCGGGCTATAACCTCTGGGATTACTACTCCCCGAAGCCGCCGACGGGGGCGATTTTTATCGGCAGCTCAGCCTTTCTACCCGGCACGTACGCTCAATCGCCGTCAGTTATGCGGAGAATGTACACGTTTATTCGCGAAAAGTCGCCGTTTAAAAGCGAGTTTCTGGTTTTACGGGCGTCGGACATCGAGGGCAAGAAGGTGTGGAAAGCGAGAACATTTAAGCAATTTTCGATCCCCAGAAGCCCGCATACTATCCGAGCATAGACTTGCTGGGCGGAAAGATGCCCGTTACTTTTGAACCAGCCAAAAACGATTTGGGATTTGAAAGTTACATGCTCAATCCCAGCAACCGCAGCCTTGAACCAATGCCCAAGAAATCGACGTTCACCGGGATTACCCACTTTGCATTGGACAATCGTAGTACTCGATTTACCCAAGGCGCCGCCGCCGCCAAAACAGTTATATGGGAATGGCGGGACGATAAAGTCGATGCAGTTAAGCACGAGTTTGCCTTGCCAAATCAACTCGGAATATATGGTCCAAAGCGGACTGCTTACAGCTTCATGCAAAAATCAGTGGCAATTTCAATTGAAGCGCATCCAACTGCATTGAATCAGGCAAAATCGTACGAATCGAACATCCTTTGGATTGACTTAGCGAAAGATGAAATCACCAGCCATCTTGTTTTTCCTGATTCCATTCCGGCTGGAATGACGGCTCCCATGCCATGCCTTTATGACAAGCCTTTATTGAATGCAAATCCGAAAACCAAGGTCGGCAACGCGTATGTCGTATTTCCAAGAAGCGACGGGCGAGGCGATTTGTTTGCAGTTAATTACGAAGCGGGAATCGGATCGATGCCGTATTCCAAATGGGAGCAGAAAATCGGGTTTTTCGAATTGAATCCGGAAACATATGAAGCGAAAGAAGCATTTGTCAAAATAGACGGTGCGCTTGCCGCGAAATTAACCGGTTCATCCCTTGCGAATATCGTGCATAATCCGGATTCAAAGGCGAGCTACCTGTTGTTCCATAACCGGATCGGCAACAAATGCTGCATTGCAGAGCTAAACGCCGATTTATCGGCGAAATATATCGACGATTGTTTCAATTTGCCCACCGGACTGGACATCGCCTCGGACGGGGCGCTCTGGTATTTCAGCTCCCGCGTTCTAAAGCCCGGACAGCAGGCCACGTTGTGCGTGATGCGTTACGATCCCGAAACCGGCGAAAAGCGCGTCGTGTTCGCGAACAGCCTGCTTGCGGGATTCGCGGTCGAGCATTGACAGCTCGAACGTACATCCAAACCTGCCTGCGAGGGCTTGGACCAAGCGCGGGAGATTCCGCGTCCGCATCGCGATTCCGCAACCGCGTTACTCCGTCCCAGGACTGTACGCGTAGTACAGCTTTGTCGGATCCGCGGTGTTGTCTATGAACGACACGGCCGGATGCCCATCGATGTCCACCAGGTTTATCGATTCGCAATACCCGAGATGCACCTGCTGCCGCGCGCTCCATGCCGTTCCCTCGAAGTCCAAGGCGTACTTGTAGCACAATTGCGGCGTGGAAGCGCCGATGTTCGCGGTGTACGCGATCGCGGGTTTTCCGCCAACCAGCCCAAGCGCCATGGGGCCGCTTGGAAATTCGGATTCGATAGTCACCGGCGGATTCCAGGTCGAGCCGCTTCTGTCCGCGGCCGTTATGAACATAATCCGCAGATTCGCGTAGTCCAAGCAGGCAATCGCGGGCATCGGCGGCCCCGATTCGGGATATATAGTCGTCATCGTGCAGTACGAGCCGACGTCCCCGTCCGAATATGCGGTAAGCGGCTCGTTCCATGCGCTGCCGTCAGTTTCCACCGCCGAGGCGTACTTGAGGTCGCCGTTCGCATAATCGTAATACGCAACCGAAGGCCACCCTTCCAAAATCGCCAGCGAAATGTGCTTGCCGTTATCGGCGACGCTTTCGAGTTCGATGTCGGACGCCCAGGTCGTGCCGTCAGGATCGGTCGCCCTTGAAAAATACGGCAGCTTGTCGAACCAGCTGTACGAAGCGATCACCGGATTTCCCGCGCCTGAAATCGCCATGGAGGCGAATCGGCCGCTTCCGAAAACATCGCTGACCCAAGGCGTGCCGCTCCAGGTCAAGCCGTCAAGGTCGTCCGCCCTCAAAAATGTCAGGTGATTGGAAATGGATTCCCACGCAATCGCCGGACGGCCGTTAACCTCAAGCAAATCGATCGAGGCGCCCTTCTCAAGCAGCACGAACGCGGGGGGATTCCAGGAAACTCCGGTCGAGTCCGAGGCGGAAACGTAATAAATGGCGTCTCCGACGAATTGGTTGTATTCGTTGTACGCGATTGCCGGAACAGGGCCGTACGTCCCTTCAATTATCGCAAGCGACGGGCTGGACAATACGCCCTGTCCGAAAGGCAAAATGTAAGGCTCGGTTTTGTTCCAGATGAGAGGCGGGACATCAACCGTCACCTCATGCGTCGTGTCGGCCGATGCGCCGTTGTCGTCGGTGACGCGGAGCGTAACGTTATAATGGCCGTTCCCGGAAAAGATATGCGACGCCATGCTGTCGCCGCCGCCGTCGTAATCGAAATTACCGTCGCTTTCCCAATCCCACTGGAAACTCACGATGTTTCCGTCCGGGTCGCTCGACGCCGATGCGTCGAATTCGAATGCCCACGGATTTCCGGCCACCGGATTGACAACGAACGCCCCCGACGGATACTGGTTTTCGGATACCGTTATCTCGATTGAAAACGTGTCCGATGCGCCTCCGTCGTCGGTCACCTTCACCGCGGGAAAATACGTACCTGCCAAGGTGTAATTGTTCGACGCGGCCGGAGTCGTGCCGGTGTCTTCATCAAAAGTTCCGTCTCCGTCGAAATCCCATTGGAAAGATGCAATCGTGCCGTCCGAATCGGTGCTGGACGACGCGTCGAAGGTGACCAGAAGCGGAGTTTTGCCCTGATAGTAATCGGCCGTCAAAGCGGCGACGGGCGGTTCGTTGCCTTCGGCGGAGACATTTATCCAAATCGAATCCGTGTCGCTTCCGCCGAAGTTGTCCACGACCCGGACGGTCGCGAAGAAGCTTCCCTGCGCTGTGTAAACATGCATCGCGGAAGGATCGGCGCCGGTGTCCAGATCGAAGATACCGTCGCCCTCGAAGTCCCACTCGAAACGCTCTATTACCCCGTCGGAATCGGTGGAGCCGGATGAGTCGAAATTTACAGTGAGGGGAGCAGGCCCGGACAACGAATCGGCGTTTAAAACCGCGGAGGGAAGGGCATTTCCGGAATAGGCGACAACGTTGCTTATTTCGCCGCGGTTGTCGTCCGCGTCGAAGGCCACGACCGCGAAGTACGCTTCCGGAAAAGTCGTGCCGAACCCCTGGAAACGGACCGGGTAGCCCTGCAGCCGCTGGTCGAGCGTTATCGTCTGCACAGTCGTCCATGGCCCTGTCTGCGACGGACCGTTGAGAAGGTAATAGCCCGAAATCTGCCCAAGAAAATTAAGTGCTATCGGCGTTATGTCGGACACCCCGACCTCGCCGTTTCCGTCGCCGTCTATCCAAGATTCGTAGGCGTCGTCGCCTGCTCCGTCGTTTGTGACCGCACCGAAATTCAACGCAATCGGAGTTATATCCGCCACGCCGACTTCCCCGTTCGCGTCGTAATCGCCGGGATTGGTGTAAGTCCATTCCATTTGATTGGACTGGGAGTTGAAAATCAAGTCCGTCACGGTCGCAGAGTCACCTGCGGGCAGCGCCGACGCAATTCTGCCGTCGCTTCGCGCCTCGAGCTGACGCACGAGTTCGGATTTGAGCAAGTTGAGTATTTCGGGATTGACGCCCTCGGGGGCTTCGAGCCGCTCGACTTCCCGAATAGCGGATTCGCGATTGGACGGCGAAACCAACCGGCTGTTTTTTCCGCACGATATTGCCGCGAGCAAAATTACGGCCGCCATGATCGAAGCAAGAAATGCCCGCCTGAGAAATCCTTTGTTTATCACCTTTTGCCTCGTTTGCCTGGTTTTGGTTTTATTAGGGGAGGAAGCGGCAACAAAGCCCGGCTAACCTCCGCACCGCCATCGGCTTGGCCTGGGCGGCAGGAATTAATACCCAAATAAACCGGGATTTTCGATGTTTTGCGCGCGCGATTTTTCACGGCCGCGAAGCGCCGGTCAAACGGTTTTCATGCTATTGAGGCTGGCGATTCTCCGTCGCTTACCCCGGCGGGCTGTACGCGTAATACAGACCGTAGTCGGGCATGCTCCAGGAGTAAAACGAAATGGCGGGCCTGCCCTTGACGTCGATCAAACGCAGGCAAAAGACCGGGGAGCTGAAAATTTCAATCGGGCTGCTCCAGGAGCTGCCGGAAGGATCCCAAGCGTACCTGAAATAAATATGGTACTGAAAAACGTCAGTATCGTACGATTGATACGCAATGCACGGCACACCGTCCACATTCGCGAACGATATCGCAAAATGAGCGAACACATCGTCCACAACAACCGGCTCTTCCCACGTCGTCCCTTCTGTATCGGTCGCCCGGTAAAGAAGAACGCGGCCGGTGGTGTAATCGGACATGGCGATCGCCGGAACGTTTGGAGAAGTGCCGAGCATCGCCATGGAAATGTAACCGAAGGAGCCGATTTCGCCGACGTTGTCAACTATCACGGGCAGGCCCCACGCGGTTCCGTCCTCGGCCTGCGCGCGGACGAACTTAAGCGCGCCCAGCACATCGTCGTAGTACGCGATCGCGGGCATCCCGCCGGCCATGCACAGGCTTACGTAGCCGTTAACGCTCCCCAAATCGAACTCCACCGGAGCGGACCAGTTGTCGCCGTCCGCGTCGAGCGCGCGGCTGAACCTTGCCCACGAGCCGTTGTCCGTATAGGCGACGCCTGGAAATCCCGCAACGTCAGTCATCGAAATGTACGAGCCTGATGCGTAGGTGTCGTCAATCCAAAGATTCGATCCCCAAGTTGTTCCGTCCGGGTCATCCGCCCTCTGGCAGCGCAGGAAGAAGTCTGTTTCGTGAAGATATGCGATTGCGGGATTGCCGTTCGCCTCAATCAGGAACGTGTTGTTCGCGACGGGATCAATGCTCGCCGTCTGCGGCGCTCCCCAGGTTGCGCCGTAATCGTCGGTCGCCGCAATGTACCGGATCTCGCCCGCGTCGGCGTCGTAGTAGCTTATCGCTGGATGGCCGGACGGGAGTCCGCCGATCAACGCGGGCGCCGGCCACTTGAAGTCGCCGTCTCCCGCCGGCTTGATCAAATTCCAGATCATCTCCGGCTCGGAAACGACAACCTGCTGGGTATCTGTGTCGGTCGCGCCGTCGCCGTCCGTCACGCGGAGCGTGCAGTCGTACGTTCCCGGCAGGCCGTAGTTGAATGTGACGACGTCGGGCGTAGTTTCGGTCAGGTCGTATGTTCCGTCGGACGTCCAGTCCCATTCGTAAGTCTCGATACCCCCGTCAGGATCGCTCGAACCGGACGGGTCGAAATCGATTTCGAACATATTCGAGCCTTCCGACCAGGTGAACGATGCATCGGGGGCGGAATTGTCGGACACGGTCACGGTGACCGTGTCGGTGTCCGTCGCGCCCATGTCGTCGGTTACTTCGACCGCGGCTTCGTACACTCCCGCGACCGTGTATTCGTGCGATGCCGCCGGCGCGCCGCCCGTGTCCTCGTCCCAGTTGGAATCGCCGTCGAAATCCCATCGGTAGCCGACTATCGAGCCGTCGGGATCGAACGAGCCGCCCGCATCGAAATCGACCGTGAGCGGGGTCTTTCCGGACTCCGGCGCCGCCTGGATATCCGCGATCGGGAACTGGTTGCCGGAATCGGACACGGCGATGAGAACGCTTGCGGTGTCGCTTGCCCCCAGGTCGTCCCACACGCGGACCGTGGCGTTGTAGGAACCGTTTTGGGTGTAAACATGCTCGTTGAGCGGCGAGGAGCCGCCGGTCTGCTCGTAAGCCCCGTCGCCGTCCCAGTCCCAGTCGTAAGCGGTAATCGAGCCGTCCGAATCCGTCGAGCCGGACGCGTCGAAATCAACGGTAAGCGGAGGCGCGCCGGTTGACGGATTGGCCTGAAGGTCGGCCGTCGGCGGATCGTTTCCGGAGAGCGCAAGCGGATTGCTCCATTCGCCTGCGTTGTTTTCCGGATCGATCGGCTGAACGCGGATGTAGGTCAGCGCACCGGCGGGAAGGTCAACGTTGAATGTCACGGGGAACGGAGTGTTTGGGAAAGCCACGTTGCCGATGACGGTGTAATTCTGTTCGAGTTCGTCCGACGTGAGAATGTCGTAGGACGCGACGGTCGCAAGGAAGTTGAGCGCGAGCGGCGTGATGTCGCCCACGCCAACTTCGCCGCTTTTGTCTCCGTCTATCCATGTTTCGAGCGCGTCGTCGCCTATCCCGTCGTCGGTGAGGTCGCCGAAGTTGATCGCGACGGGCGTGATGTCGGCGATGCTGGCCTCGCCGTTGCAGTCGTAGTCGCCCGTGTTCACGTAGCTCCAGGTGAGCTTGTTCTCGCCGGAATCGAACGCGAGGTCGGTCACGCGGCCGAAGTTTCCACTTGGAGCGCTCGCGACTATTTTTTCTCCGTCCGCAAGGCGGCGCTCGATTTGCTTCGCGAGTTCTCCCTTGAGCCGCTCGAAAACCGCGGCGTCCGCGCCGTCGGGCGCCGTCAGCGCGGCGATATCGGACAGGACGGGATTGTTTTCCGGATTCGGGAATCTTCCGAATCCCTTCGTGCATGAAACGACCAGAACCGCGGCCGCTATCGCCGCGAATATCGCGCAATATATGCGCGCGTACGGTGATGCCCCTTTCATTCCGCACCTCCAAGTGCTTTGGAGCCCCGACAAGGGTTCCCGAATCGGGCCGAAGCCCGCGTGCAGTTTTATGAGTCAGCGTCCCGAAAAGCCGGACGCGATGATTTTACCAGTAATTGCCGATTGCGCGCGACTTGGCAGGGCGGCTGCCCGGATTTGCCTAAGCAATCCGATTATAAGTTGTTAGTCTACGGAGCCGGACTGAACGCATAATGCGTGGTGTCGTCGCTCTGTAGGTAATAGCAGATCGCCGGCCTGCCCCGCACATCGATCAAAGTCACGTCCTCCGGTGTCAGGTCGAGCCCGATGTAGACTGTGGGTGCCCAAACCGAGCCATCCGGCGAGACCGCCTGCTTGAACGCGAGATTGGTGTGGCCGCTAACGTAATTGCGCTCCGCGTAGGCAATGCAGGGGTAACCGCCGACGATTGCGGCGCTGACCTCGGTGATGCCGTAGTCTGTTCCGCCTGTGAGAACGAGGGGTGCTTCCCAAGTGGTTCCGGCTGTGTCCATCGCTCGGTAGAAGACCAGCTGAGTCGCGCCGTTCCAGCTGCCGAAAACTCCGGGCCTTGCGGGTATGGTTTCCAGTTGCACGAGCGAAATCCATGCGCTCGAATCGCCATCCGAATTAATGTCGGCTTCCGGGGACCAGCTTGTAGCCTGCGGGTCCAGCGCGCTTGTGTACCTGGGATTCACCGGCGAGTTGTTTTGGAACGCCACAGCGGGATTGCCTCCCACCATCGCCATCGAAAGGTAGGAGCCCGACGGAGGCCAGGCGTGCAGCTGAATAGGCGAAAGCCAAGTATCTCCGGTTGCGTCCGCCGCACGAACGAAATCGATTGCGCCGTCCATGTAATAGGCTATGGCAGGCCTGCCTGCAACTTCGATCATGTCGAGATACTGCTCACCCGCCAACTGCGTTGCGTCAGCCACTACGATACTGCCCCATGTTGTACCCGCGGAGTCCTGTGCCCTGCAGTAATTGAGCTGCTGGTTCGTGTAATCGTTGTACGCAATAGCGGGATTCCCGCCGATTTCGGCAAGCGCAAGACTTTTAATCAAATATGTATCGATGGTTGTGACCGTACCCCAAGCGGCGCCATACCCGTCGGTCGCGGCAGCAAAGCCGGTGTCGAAATTACCGGTGTAAAAAGCAATTGCGGGCTGTCCGGTAAGCTGGTCGCCGATGTAAGTGCAGGAAGGAAGGCTGTAATGCTCGGATACAGGGAACGGATCGACCAGCGTCCAATTCGTCGCAAGCTGCACGACGTACACGGTTTTTGTAATCGTGCCAGTATCGCCGTCGTCGTCAGTTACGCGCAGCGTGCATTCCCATTGGCCCGCCCCGCCGTAATTGTGATTCCCGATACCGGAAATGTGCTGCCAGTCGTACGTCCCGTCACTTTCAAAATCCCATTCGTACTGTGCGATTGCGCCGTCCGGGTCGTATGAGGACGTCCCGTTGAATTCAACATTGAATCCACCGGTTTGCGAATAACTGAAATCCGCGACCGGCGGCTGGTTTACTCCGGCTACTTGAATGGCATTGCTTTGTTCGCCGGCGTTGCCGTTTCCGTCGATTGGCTGCACCCTTATCCAACCGAGGGATCCGGCCGGCATATCCGCGTTTATCGTGAATGGAAAAGTGGGAGGGGACGGCAGGCTGATGCTGCCGATCATTGTGTAGTTTCCGTTTTCGGAATCCGATGTGATTATGTCGTAGGAAGCCACGGTATTGAGGAAATTCAGGGCGATTGGAGTCAAATCCGAAACGCCTATTTCGGCAGATTGATCGCCGTCAATAAAGTAATCTTGGGCATCGGGCCATCCTGTAGGCACAACAATTGCATGCAGGAAGTGAAGCGCTATCGGAGTTATGTCCGCAACCCCAACCTCGCCATTGCAGTCGTAATCGCCTGCGTTGACATAGGTCCAAGAAAGCTGATTTGGTCCAGGACTGTAGACGAGGTCGCCGACGTATCCAGCTGGGCCGGTCGGTGCCTTCGCAGTGAATCTCCCGGGATCCGTGGCGGCAATTTCCAATTGCCGCTTCAATTCCTGGCGCAGGCTTTCGAAAACCGCCGGGTCCGTTCCCAAGGGGGCCAGCATAGTGTCTATTTCCGAAATATACGAGGCTTCGGGCGAAGCGCTCCTGTTCCCGCCCGCCGAGCATGCGCAAAACGCCAAAAAGGAAACGGCAATTGCCGCGGCTGCGGCTGCGGCGAATCTGAAACTCCCCATCTTGTAAACCTCCTTGATTCCGCGATTGCGGTTCCGGTGGAATCGGCGTCAGCATTCCCTCACATCACTGGATGCCGATGCTGACTGACCGGCCGGTCAAATTTATTGTAACATCGGCTTTCGGAAAATCAACGCGCCAGGTATGTCCGGAAAGTTTTTGCGCACGCGCTATGATTTTCACTTGGCAAATGCGAATGAACGAAAGAAACAGCCAATTCGGAGCGCCGATTCCCGTTCTCATGGGGCCGACCGGCAGCGGCAAGACCGCCGCGGCGGTCGCGCTGGCGCGCGATTTCCCGCTGACCGCGATCCCCGCCGACCTGCGCCAGGTGATGCGCGGAATGGAGATCGGCAGCGCGCAGCCGTCTGCGGACGAGCTTTCGGTGTTGCCTCACAAGCTGCTCGGCGCGTGCGATCCGAAGTGCGACCTGACGGTTCACGGCTGGCGGGAGATGGCGCTTGGCGCGATCGCGGAAGTTGTTTCGGAAGGAAGAATTCCGATTATCGTCGGCGGCAGCGGGCTGTGCGTCAAGTCGCTTGCCGGCGGGATGGAGTACGACGCGCCCGCGGCACCGGTGTTGCGCCCGCCGCTTGAAGCGTGGGTGAAGGGCGCGGGGGCCGCCGCGGTCGCGCCGCTTGTGTACAAACTGATTGAGGGGCTGATCAAGCCGGAATCGTTTTTCAATCCGCACCGGATCACCCGCGCGATTGAAAGGTATTGTTATTTACATCGGAGCGAAATCGCATCTCCGCTTGGGGGGATCGCGCCGCCGGACGTCGCCGCCGCCGCGGAAAGGCAGGTCGTGGAGTGGAATTCATATGCAAACACAATTGACCGGGAAGCGCGGCCTTCAGGCCGCGTAAATGCGGATGACAACGGCAGCGCGGAAAACGAATCGAATTCCGGACGCGCCCTGAAGGGCGCGCTTCCCGGTACGCGTTTGGTTGGAACCATTGAATACAAAATCTTCGCGCTGCTTCCCGACCGGGCATGGCTTGCCGAGCGGATTCACACGCGGGCGAAGCAGATGTTCGAATCCGGTTTCATTGAAGAGGTGCGCGCGCTCCTTGCCGCGGGAGTGCCGCGCGACGCGCGCGCGCTTTTGGGGCATGGCTATCCCGAAGCGATTGCGGTGATAGACGGCAAAACGAGCGCGGCGGCCGCGATCGAGCGCACCGCGGTTATCACCCGCCAGTACGCGAAGCGCCAGGTCACGTGGCTGCGGCATCAATTAAACGACGTGACATTCCTCCCCGTCGGCCCGGATTGCCCGCCGGAGGAAGCGGTGGGGCAAATAAGGGAGTGGCTTTTGCAGCATTGAAAATGATTTTGGAGTGCACCGGCTCGCCGGTGCTCAAGGCGGGGAAAAAACAGGCGGCGGCAAGCCGCCGCACTCCCATACGATGCTAAACTCGCGGCGATGGAAAACCTTTCCGCAACCGCCGGAACGCGATTCACGGAGCTTTTCGCCGCCCCGCCGGAAGTGATTTTCCGCGCGCCGGGGCGGGTCAACATCATCGGCGACCATACCGACTACCTCGGCGGATTCTGCCTGCCGATGGCGATCGGCCCGTCGCTGTACGCCGCCGCGGGCCGAAATATGGGAGTGCACCGGCTCGCCGGTGCTCAAGGCGGGGAAAAAACAGGCGGCGGCAAGCCGCCGCACTCCCAAAAAATAAACGTTGCATCGGAGTTATTTACCAATCGCGGAATCGAGCCGGTTTCGCCGGAATCGCCCGGAAGTTATCCGATTATCGCGGCCGTTCTCGCGATTCTCGCTGAGCGCGGATTCGAAATCAACGGATGCAGCCTGCACATCTCCGGCGACTTGCCCGTCGGCGCGGGGCTGTCAAGCTCCGCGGCGCTCGCGATGGGGACGCTGGGCGCGCTCGACGCGATGTTTTCGCTAGGACTTTCGGCGGACGACAAAATCGAAATCGCTACCCTTGCCGAGCGCCGCGCCGGGACGCCTTGCGGATGGATGGATCCGGCGGTGATCGCGCACGCGCGCGCGGGCCAAGCGCTTTTGCTTGACTGCTACCACCGCGAGTTCGAGGAAATCCCGCTCGGCGTTCTCGCGGAGATGGGATATGCATTCGCGGTGATATTCAGCGGGGTGCGCCGCGATCTTTCCGACGGGCGGTACGCGTCGCTTCGGGCGCGGATGGAGTCCGTCGCGGCGAAATTGAAAGAGCTAGACGAGCGCGTTTCGCATCCGCGGGTGCTCGGCCTCGACGCGTATCCCGCGGCGCGCGAACGGCTCGACGAAACCGACCGGATTTACCTCGACCATTTCTTTCTCGAAAACGAGCGGGTGAAAACGTTCAGGAGCGCGCTTGAGCACCGCAATCCATGGCAGGCGGGGAATCTGATGTTCGATTCGCACGGTTCGCTTTGCTCGCTTGGATGCGGGACTCCGGAGACGGACTGGCTGGTCGAGCGGCTGGCGCAGGACAGGCGGTGCCTGGGCGCGCGAGTGACCGGCGCGGGGTGGGGGGGGTGCGTGATCGCGCTGCTCTCTGCGGCCGCGATCCGCGGCAGCGAATCGCTTCTCGCGGCAATTTGGGACGAGGGCCGGGCGCGGTTCGGCCGCAAGATGCCGTGGTTTGTCGCGGAGCCGGGGGACGGGGCGGGAATGTTGCAAATCCATTTACAGCCACTCAAAAGTTGACTATCCCGTGCCTTTTGGGTATAATCGGCACGTTCGTCCCGCCCGGATGCCTCGGCGCCGGGCTCAAGGCCGCCTTTTCGGCGGCCTTTGCATTCCAATGCGCGTAATCGCCTATATCGACGGCTTCAACCTGTATTACGGATGCCTTAAGGATTCGCCGTTTCGCTGGCTCGATCTTGTGGCACTTACTCGCAAACTTGCGCCGGGCCAAGATATTCAGCGCGTCAAATACTTTACCGCCCTTGTGAAAGACCGGGGCGGTTCGTCTGGAAAAAGGTTCAGGCAACAGGTTTATCTGAGAGCGCTTAGATGTAATCCCCTTGTGGAGATACACCTGGGGAGGTTTTTAACCAACGTTGTCGCACTGCCATTGGCAGGATCGGCACCAAATGCTCCAAAGCTTGTCAAAGTGCTTAAGACTCAGGAGAAGGGCTCCGATGTAAATTTGGCGACACACTTGGTTGCGGACGCCTTGTTGGATCGCTTTGATTCGGCCCTGGTTGTAACAAACGACTCGGATTTGCTTGAGGCCATTAGAACCGCAAGAAATTTGGCTGGCAAGCGCGTCGGGATCGTAAATCCCCAGAAGCGCGCCAGCGCAGCACTTCAAAACGCCTGCGATTTCTACCGGCCCATTCGCGCAAACGCGCTTGCCGCTTGCCAACTGCCCGACAGATTGACCGACGGCACGGGCAGCATTCATAAGCCCGCGGGCTGGTAACATGGCTGCGTATTGGTAACCTGCATGGCGGGTATATTATTCCCGGAGGTGATTCCGTGAGCGAAATCATTTTTGAAGTGCGCGAGGATCCGGAGTGCGGATACCGCGCCCGCGCGCTTGGCTATCCCATATTCACGCAGGGCGAGACGATGGCCGAGTTGAAGGAGATGGCCAGGGACGCCGTGCGGCTGTTTTTTGAAAACGACGGGAACAATTCTATTTATTATTCCTGCTCTTGACGGGAATTGGGAAGTGGCCAATATTGACTGAGTCCGCTAAACAGGAAATTTCGGTGGAAGTCGATCGTCCCGGATGGCGCGGGGCAATGCAGATTACTGGCAAATTCGTCCTGTCTTTGTACCTTGGCGTAGGTGCCGTATCCCTAGTAAGTTGGATAAAGGATCTTCAGAGGAATAATGAGAATCTCAATCTTGATCCTTTTCCATGGCAGGATATTGTGAATCAAACGCGACCCGTCGATGCCATCGGATACAACAATTCGCTGGCGGCATTCGCCGCCGTCCTTATTGTCCTTTCGCTTGCACTCACGCTTTTTATTGGCCATTTAGGGAGGAGGTCCATTTTGACTGCTTTGTCGGATTTTTCATCGGTGCGTTTGCCGCGTGGTTTCTTAATCCCTACACAAGCCCGTTCACTAAGATGTGCATAATAACTTACGACAGCCAAACCCAACACAGCTTGCACGACGTTCAAATCGCGCTTGAGTGTTTCAATGAGGACATTGGCAATTACCCTTTTGACCCAATGAGTAATCCAAGCATTCTGTCAGAATATTACCTTACGCGTTTTCCAGTTAACATTTTGTCGACACTAAAAACGCAGTCATCTGATGCTATGCGGATTCAAAAGCATGTTTTTAAATCTGATCCCCGACCCCTATCGGGCGAAGGCGGGCGCTTTGGCGAGGACGGGGAAGAAATGGCGAACCTCTGCCTCGGATACGAACTAGGCAAGGATCTTTTCGCGTGGTGGGACGCGTATCCGTTCAATTGGGACGAGCCGATAGAAAAAAAGCGCAGGCGGATGGTGTGTTCAGGCAATTTCGTTTATATTCCACTGGACGACAACGGACAGCCAATTCGCTACGACGCGCCGAAAGATGCGAAGCCCGCTGGATATTTTCTCGCAGGATTCGCGTATCCCAACAACGAAGGCAAAGACGTGTGGACTCCGACCGGCGATCTGATGATGCCGGTCAAACTTGTCCCCGACGGCATCCCGGACGGCGTTGTGATGGTGTTGTGGGGCGGCAGCGGCGTGATAAATCAGGATTAGGTCTATTTCGGGGTATAATCTTTTCGTGACCGAGGTTGCTTCGAGAAGGGTTCTTGTTTACCAGGACGAGTCCGGCATGTGGGTGGCGGAATGCCCAAGCCTGCCGGGATGCGTCACGCAAGGCGAAAGCCGCGTTGAGGCTATCGCCAACATCAAGACGGCCATCAGGCTTTACATCGAGGTCCTCGAAGAGGACGGCATGCCCGTTCCTGCATAGCGCAATTATTTAGATCCCAGAAATGCGGGCGCACGCAGTGCGCCCCTACGCCCGCCGCGCAGCGTTTTCCATCCTGTTGCGAACGAGCTTCCACGAGTTCGTTATCAGGAAGCTTTCGTCCATGTTCTCCGCCATCCGCACGAACTTGGGCCACGGCACGGCGAACGTGAGCCTGTCCGCCGGCACGCACGGCCGCGCGCTCACGTCGAACATCCCGATTACGCCGCGCATCGTCCCGTTCGCGAGTTCCCGGTATGGATATTGAACGATGCTCCCGCAGCCCGCGGCGAACGGCGCGATTACCGCTTCGGCCTCCGCCTCGTCGAATCCCGATAATGTAAACAGCCCGGACATCACGTCGGGCGTCGCGAAAAAAATGACGACGTCGGGCGAGTCGGCCGCGTCAAGCATGTCGAACCGCTTGAAAACGATGTACGGTTTCGGCGCGTCGAATTTCGGCATTTTCGCAAGAAGTTCTTTGACGATTTCGGGCGTTTTTTTGTAGCGCTCGCCATCCATCTTTCCGGGGATTCCGTAGGAAAGGAAATATTCGAATCCCTCGCGCAGCCCCGGCGCGAATCCGAGATACCGCTTCGCACCGCCGCAGATCGCGCCGCACTCGTCGAACGCCATCGCGCGGCCCGCGCGCACGCGCGCCAGGTCGCCGATGATGCACGCGTGCTGGGTCTGCGGCTTGCGCACTTCCGCATCGCCCGGCGATTCCGCGTAAAAGAACGCGACGGGCGGCTCCGCGCCGGGGAAGTACTTCTCCCAGCGCGCCAGAAACGAATCGCGAAACGAAATATCCATTGCCTCCCTCCGAAGGAGACGGATTCGCGGACTTCGCGCCCGCGCCGCGATTCTACCGCGCGCGCGCCCGCGCGGGATGCGGTTTTGCGAATGTGAGAATTTGCGCGCCCGCTAGCCGCCGCCGAAGCCAAGCGCCGCGTCCAGCTCCTTCGCGGCGGATGTGACCGCGGTGACCTCGTTCGTCTGGAGGTCAACCTTCCACTTGTACAGCCGCCCCTCGCTTTCGCCGCGCCGCGTGACGCGCCATAGATAGAACTTCTCGCCCTTGTCAATCAGCGGCGCGCTCTCCCGCACGTCGTTGCCCTCGCGCTGAAGGTTGTCGAAGTACGCGCGGTACTTTTGGATGCGCTCCTCGACCACGTCGTAATGCAGGCTGCTCATCTCGTCAAGGATGTTGTAAACGTAGTCCGTTGCGACGATCGCGCCTACCGCCGCGCCGAGGATGATTACCAGGAACAGGATCGCGAGCAGGTCGAGTATGACCGCGAGCGCGCCGCGCCCGGCCTTTTTTTTGGCCCACTTCTTTCCTTTGCTCGAACCGCCCGCCGAGCCGGCTGTGATTTCCTGCGACACCCGGCTATTCTACCCCTTGGAGCGTGAAAGCCGCTCGGTCTGCCACTCTGAAACGCGATCGAGGAACGAAATCTCGTCCGGGGACAGCGCGCGCCCGTCCGCGTGGATCGCGCGCCCGTGCTTCATCCGCTCCCGCGCCTCTATCGCTTCGATGCGCTCCCGGACGCCGCGCAGGTGCGGTTGCTCCCTCGCGGATTCGGCCTTCGCGCGGCGCGCCGCCGCCGCAAAAAGCATCCACATCGCCGCGAGCGACACCATCATCAGCCCCACGCCCGCCCAGTTGACGCCTTCGAGAAACATCAACTCTCCGCTGGAAAGGCGTTGCCTTTCCTCTCGCTTATTATCGTCGAGTAGCCCATGTTCTCGAGCTCGCCCGACACCTTCGCCGCGGCCTCTAGCGTGTCGTAAATGCCCTCGACGAAGAACTGCTCGCCGATGGCAATAACCTGCGGCTGGAAAGATTCGGGGAAGGCGCCCGTCTCGATCAGGTTGAACGCCGCGGCGACGCTGTCGATTCCGATCACCTGCACGACCTGAACCGTGGGAATCTCCGCGTCCTCGCGGTACATCACGTCAATCGCAAGGCGAGCCGGGTCGTCGCACTCTATCACCTTGAACATCGCCGGCTTCGTGACGAAGAATTCGAGCTGTCTGACCATCCCTTTCGCGTCCGTGACAAGCCCGAAAGGCAGCGCGTACTTTTTCTGGACGGTCGCGTTGTCCGAATATTTCACGCCCTCGAACGTGACCGTGAAACGGAACGGGCAGGAGCGGTACTCGACCTTGTATTTCGGATGAACCGAGGTCGGAACCAGTTTGTTCGGATTCGACGCGTCCGGCACGCCGTAATCGATCACGATGCGCCGGTAGGAAGCCTCCCTGCCGAACCGGATGCCCGATATCACCACGCCGGAATCCGCCTTGCCGCCCGCGAAGAATCCCGCGTCCTTGAACTGCGCGGGCTCAGCCTTTACCGGCTGGGAGGGCGGCTCCTGCGGCGGCGCGTCCTCGTTCTCGCGCGGCACGATGCTGGGAGGGGGCGCGATCCCGCCGCCGTCGCCCTCGGAAACGGGCGCTGCCTCCCGCTTGGCCGGGGTTGTGCGCGGCAGGTCGGTTATCTCCCGCGCCTCGGGATAGGACGGGCCGAACTCGTAAGTCAGCTCGCCGTTGACGACGCGCGTTGCCCTGTCCTGGGTTTGCGGCGAGAGGTAGAACTGGTTGAACGCAACGCCCGCCGCAGAAAGCATTATCACCACGAAAAGCGCCCAAGGTTTGCGCCTTTTTCTCGGTCTGTACCTCAAAGATGCACCCCGCCCGCGCGGGCAGAATGGATTGGGCGGCGATACATGGCGGCGGAAGGCGCTGGGCGCGGGACAAGCCCGGCCGGAGCGCGCCTGCAGCCGGCATGATATAGCTTGCGAGGGGAAATAGTCAAGTTATCAACAACGGAAGGAAGTGTGAGTGGATAAGTTGTGAATAAAAGAGGGCTGCGGGCATTGCGGGCCGCGGCGTCGCAAGACCTATTCGCAAACGATTTATCGCGCAATCGAGATAACCGGAAAGAGCGGTTTTCGGGCCGCGCGACGCGCGGCGCCCTCCTCCGGTGCTTATGGGATGTTTTTCTTGACAGCGGGAAAGGGCGGGGGTACACTTCCTCTCCCCGTTCCCCCGTAGCTCAACGGCAGAGCAGCTGGCTGTTAACCAGTGTGTTGGTGGTTCGAATCCGCCCGGGGGAGCCAAAATTCAATCCGCTGATTTCGGCGGTGCTTAGTTAACGCAAGACCCCGTGGGGTGATCCCCTCGGGGTCTCGTCGTTTCCGGCGTGTCCACGCCGACTTACGCCCGCCCGCACATTTACACTGATTCTCCGTTTCGAAGCCCGCGGCCCGGGGGCCGGGTGCAACCCTGGGGGTTACGGGCGCTCACCGAAAATGTCCTTTCCGAATTCTCCCGTTCTCCGTTTTTTGACCCGCCTTGTTTAACAGCCCCGTTGCATCCTTTCACCCTCTTTTACACGATGCCTGAACCCAGCGCCAGGGGCTCATCGCGTTGTTTCCGTGGCTCGCCGCCCATACGACGGTGGCCTACAAGGAACTGCGGGGCGAACTGATCGAGGTCTACGCACGCGGGGGAGGTGTTACGGACTCCGAAGATGTCCTCGATCTCGGCGGAGTCACCTACAAGATTTTCAACCTGTCCGGCCCGGGCTGGTGCGCAGTGAAGGAGTGATCCCATGACGGTGAGGCAAGGTAACAAAAAGGAGATCGAGGCGAACGCCGGACGCCTGACCCCGATGTTCCGGGTGGTCCGGAACGTCGGCAAGGCGAACAGAATCACCGGGAGGCTGAGACGTGGCAATCCGTAGCGGAAATCGATTCGCCGTAGCGCCTTTCGCGGGCCCCGTGGTTCCGATAAACCGCGCCCGGATGCCGGCCTTCCCGGCGGTCGTTTTCGAGGCCGTCGGCGCGGTATCCGAGACCCGGACAATCCGGCGCGACACGGACGCGGCCTTGAGGATCACGGCGGAGGTGGATGCCCCCGCCGACATCCAGGCCGTGATCGTGCGGCCGGTTCTGCGGAGCTTCGACCTACGGGGATGGGTGGTCCGTTTCCCGACGGTCCTTTCCGACGCAGCCGCCCGTATTCACCGGCCGGTCGAACGGCGGAGCGATACCCGCTGCGCGGTATTCGCCGGGATCGAGCGGACGGCGGATTCGAAACAGCTTGTGGTGCGCGAGACATCCCGTCAAGCGGAAGCGCGCCAGACCGTCTTCGCCGTGCTGATCCGCGAAGGCCACACGATCCAGACCTGAAGGAGGAATACCAATGTCACTTGGACTCATCGTCAAAATGGGCCGCATCCTCACCGCGCGGCTGCTCATGGGCGATCCCATCGAGGGCATCACCCACTGCGCCATCGGCGAGGGCGACGCCACGTTCACCGATCCCGTCAATCCGCCCGCGCCGGACATCGACCAGACAGCTCTCAAGAACGAGCGGGCCCGCAAAAAGCAGTACAAGCGCACCTTTCTCAAGGAGGACCCGGAAGGGACGCTCATCGTCAACGGCATCCATTACATCGAAACCGCCGAGGAGACCCAGACCATCGGCGTCTTCTTCCGCTTCGAAGAAAACGAGGCCAACGGCATCACCATCCGGGAATACGGCTTCGTCGGGGGCGACGTGGCCTACATCGCCGGACTTCAGTCCGACTATGCGGCGAACGGCGTTCACCACCCGGACACCAACCCGACCGGCGAGGTGCTCGATCCCGGCTACCTGTACGAAGTGAAGAATATCCCCGACTTCAACAAGACCTAGGACACGCGCGTTGAGCTGGTCGGGGTCATCAAGATTTAGGAGGAAAAACCATGTCCATCTCGCGCGATAGGTTCGACCCGGCGAAAAACTACAAGCGGGTCCGCTACCACCAGGACCGGGACATACTCGACTCGGAGCTCAACGAGCAGCAGGACATCATCAATCACGAGCGCAGGAAGCTCGCGGACATCCTCTTCAAGGAGGGGGCCATCGTCAGCGGCTTCGGCGTGACGGTCGCGGCCAATGTGCTTACCGTGGCCGAGGGGCTGGTCTACATCGACGGCTGCCTGGAGCGCGTGCCCGGCGCGGTGCTCACTTATGACCCGGCCAAGACGAGCGGCGCGGATTACGTCTATGTCGAGCTGCTCAAGTACAACTACGGCTGCAACCAGGACGCCGTGCTCATCAACCCCGCCACGGGCGAACCCACCGCCGAGCGGGAGAAATGGGTTCTTTCTCTCAAAGATCACGACACGAGCGGCGAAGCCTTTCCCAACAACGTGACCCAGCGGAAGGTGGTCGCCCTCCACAAGTTCGACCGTGAGACCGGCGACGTGACCGCGACCGTCCGCGAGAAATCGAACCTCTATCTCCAGGGCCTGCTCGGGACGTTGCCCGGAAGCCGCATTACCGTGGCGTCGATCACCGAGGACCAACTCGCCTTCGCCGCGAACGAAGGGCTGAATTCGCTGCTCCAGAACCTGGCGGAGCGGACCTATGACCAGGCCGGCAGCTACCTGGTGAAAGGACTCGACAGCTTTATCGGCGACAACGACGGCGAGAACGTCGAGGTGATCACCAACGCGGGCCGCGCTTACATTCAGGGCTTCCGCCTGCAGAAGGACATGCCCACGACAACTCTGGTGCCCAAATCCACGGCAGTCAAGTCGGTCCGGGGCGAGCAGAAGACTTACGTGGTCGGCACCCGGCGATACGCGCTCAACAGCACACCTCTCAAGGAAACCACTCAGGTCGAAGCCATCGTGGAGATCGTCTCCAACATCACCCGCGGCTCCGTCGGGGGCGGCGAAGATCTGCTCGTCCCCAACCCGGTGGTGGACATCCTCGAGGTAAGCCAGGGTGCGATGGTCTTTCAGGAAGGCGCGGACTGGCAGCAGTCAGGGAACTACGTGAACTGGCTGGGCTCCGGCAACGAACCTGCCATCGGCACGACTTACACCGTCCGTTGGACCTACACCAAACAGATGATCAAGGGGACGGACTATGTGGACGGCGGCTGGTTCGGACGCTCGGGACACCCGGCGGCGGATGAGTATTTCTATCTGGTCACCGCGCAGAGCGCCACCGTAGAGACTCAGTACGACTCGGCCAAGGTCGTGTCGCGCGATACTTTGACCGGTGAGATGAACCGCCTCTCCTGGCTGCCGGTCAGCGGAGCAGCCGGATACCGCATCTATCGCGGCACGCAAAACACGGTCCGCGCCGACTTCCAGCGGCTCAAGGACGTGGCCTCCGGGGTCACGTTCTACATCGACGACGGCGTCGACGAGATCGCGGGCGGCAACCCGCCCGCCTCCAACACGAGCGGCCTGACCATGTCTCCCGTTCAGGTTGAATCCGGCAATCTATCCATCATCAACTTCGGCCGCACGAACATCGGCGACGAGCCGGTGGGCGGCTCCAACTGCAGTATCGACTACGATTACTACATCGGCCGCAAGGACATCATTTGCGCCACCACCCGCGAGATCAAACGGTTGGCAGGTTCTCCGGCCGACTGGCCGAAGCTGACCATCGTCCCGGAAGGCACCCTCGGACTGTGCAGCGTCGATTGTCCGCCGAACTCGGTGGACCTGACGGTCGTCAATTTCGGGCTGACACGCATCACCATGGACCAGATCCACGAGATCATCGAGGACGTCGAGGACCTCAAATACAACGACGCCCAGTTTCAGATGAGCAACGAGCTGCAGAACCGGGACGCCCAGACCAAGAAGGGCGTCTATTCCGACGACTTCTCGAACGACGCTCAATCCGATGTCTACCATAGCGAGTGGAGCGCCCGCATCGACCGGGTCCGCAGTTTCGCCGCACCGGCCAGGGCCGCCTCGGCCACCGTGCTCGAGGTGAACCACTCCGCAAGCAACGCTTTGTTCAAGGAAAGCCTCGCGCTCCTCCCGGCCACGGGGCGCGTACTTATCGAGCAGACCGACTGGTCCGAGGTCAAGAACATCAACCCTTACGCCGTGTTCGAAAAACCCGACGCCTCAGTGGAGATCACGCCGAACATCGGCAGACGCGGCCAGACCGGGATCGTCGTGATCGGGGCCAACTTCCTGTCCAACGCGAACAACGTAACAATCCGCTGCGACGGCCAGGTGGTGGCGTCGGGAGTCCACGCGGATACCGCGGGCCGAGTCACCGCATCGTTCGTCATCCCCGAGAACGCGCGCAACGGCAACCGTATCGTCGAGATAACCGACGGCGTCTACTCCGCGCAGGCCAACCTGCAGATCAACGATCCCCTGATCATCACCCGCATCGAGCGGGTCGCGGTCGAGCGGACCATCGTCCAGCGGCAGATCATCGTCCAGCCGTCGCCGCCGCGGATCATCCGCGTCCCGGTCGAGCGGATCGTTTGGCGATGGCAGCTCCGCAACCGTAGGCGCGATCCCCTGGCACAGACCTTCAGCTTCACCGAAAACCGCATCATCTCCGCCGTGGGCGTCTGGTTCACTCAGAAAGACGCGACGGTGCCCGTGACGGTGCAAATCCGCGGAGTCACAACCGGACTGCCGAACGAGGTCGTGCTGGCCGAAAAGGTCGCAGCCACGGGCGAGGTCAACCTGAACGCCGAGACCAAAATCGTCTTCGCCGATCCCTTCTATGCCCAGGCGGACACCAGCTACGCGGTCGTGCTGCTCACCAACAGCACCAACTACAGCGTGCGCATCGCCACCCTGGGGTAACTGGGGCAGAACGGCGTCATCACCCGGCAGACCTATGTGGCCGGTGTGCTGCTGGAAAGCTCCAACGCCGAGACATGGACGCCGCTCAACGGCTCCGATCTCACCATGAGAATCTATGGCTATGACTTCCAGTCCACCGGCGAAGTTCGCTTTCAGCCCATCACCGGGGTGCAGTTCAGCGATCTGAACCTGGACGAGTATTCCTCCATTCCGGAAGGCTGCGGCATCGTCTGGGAGTATTCGACCGACGGCGGTGTCATCTGGGACGCCATCGTGCCCGCGGAAGAGGAACGGTTGCCCAACCTTGCGGGACAGGTGCTCCTCAGGGCCATCTTCTCCAGCAACGCTGTCAACGATTCCCCGGCGCTGAACTACAAGGACGTGAATCTCATCGGCTATCTCAACGACCCTGCGGGGGCGTATCTGAACCGCGGGAACGAGCTCACCCAAGGCGTGTCCTCCACCAAGGTCTACACCCAGATGAACATCCCGAGCGGGACGACCATCAACTGGTTCGCTTCCAACAACGGCGGAGCGACCTGGGAACCGATGTCGATCCAAACGACGCGGGAGATCGATCAGGAGTGGACCGAGTACACGCTCACGAGAACCTTCTCCGATCCGAACGGAAACAAGGTCCGCTACAAGGCGGAGATGACCGGCAACAACCTGGTGTATCCGAGGATTCACACCCTCGGCGCGACGCTGAGCTGATCGGAGGGATGTTATGATCGTTCGAAGACAGGGCGGATTGACGGAGTTCATTCCATCACCCCAAGAGAAGCGCGACGGTGTCCTGCGGGACCACACCCTCGAACTGCTCGCCAACCTCGACGCCCGCATGCGGCGCATCGAGGAACTGCACGGTATTGAGCCTGAGGCCGCGGAGGCGTTCGCAGGACTCATGGCCCGCATCCGGCGGGAGGAGATCGAAGCCGGGCGGATCAACCGGGAACTGATGGACGCCGGATACCTGCATGAGGATCTGTCCGCCGCCGCGCTTGCGGCGCAGGCCGGGAGGAACCAACCATGAGCATCACCATCAAGAGCAACACCGATACGATTCTGGAATTGCCCGGGCTTACGGGTACGCTCGGCCCCGGGAAGAACTCCGTCGTTCAGGCGATGACCCCGGACCTGCTGCGCGCCGTTGACCTCGGCCTGCTGCTGGTCCCCTCCGGCGCGGAACCGCCCGAGGGGCTGCCGCCGGTCGTGTTCGACCACCGCTACCCGCACGTCCTGCCTCTGACGGCAGCTCGTGCTTACTATGTCCGCGTCCTCCGGACCCCGGGCGGTTTCCACGACGGGACTCGGGTTCGGGACTTCATCGCATATTATGGCGACGGCGCGGGAACGAGCTGTGCCTTTTCCCACGACGGCCTCTCCTGGGACACGGAGAAAAAGGTCACCGGCATCGCGGCCGAAGGCTATCACGTGGTCTGCACGCTGGAGACCGTAAACCGGCTGCGCATCCTCTACTGGAACCCGGACGTTCCCAACCAGCCCTATGCCATGGCCGGACTGCGCACAGCAGTCTGTGATCCGTCGGTTGCCCCCGCCGCGTTCAGGGGCGATACCCCGTGTTTCGGTGACCTGGTGACCGAGGGAAGCGTCCAGGTCTGGAATCGCGGCCATTACGGGCCGTCGTTCCTCTGGTACAACTCGCGGCCCACTTCGGTCGAAGGAAGACCTTTTACCTGGCGCTACGCCATGTATTTCATCGCCTCGACCGGCGGCAACGACAGCCTCGGTCTGGCCTGCTCCCACGATGCGGTCGTATTGAAGCTGTTCGGGAACGGTCCGATCCTCTCCGGCTTGATCGACCCGCAGCCTTGGGAAGGCGTGAACGGCTACGTCTCCGCCGCCCATGTGGAACGGCTTCCCGACGGGAGATGGTGGATGCTCTACTCCGGGGGCTCCGCGGGAAACGCAGGAATCGGCTATGCATGGTCCTGGGACCGTGTCCACTGGCGCAAGGCGGAGATCAACCCCGTGTTCAAGAACGGCAGCGGGCCGTTCCTCGAGCGCTGCTACACGCCGAGCCTGGTCCGGGACGCCGACGGCTCGCTGCTCCTTTACCGCGCGGCCAAGGACGCGACCGCCTACCGGACCTTCGTTTCCCGGCTGCGGGCATCGGCCCTCGGATGGCGGGACCTGCTCGGCCCGGACCGGCTCGGTCAGGGGCTAACCGCGCGGGAGGCCTTCCATCGGGGCGTCGGCACACAGGCCGAGCGCGACGCCGCTCTCCCGAACCCGTCCAAGGGCGACGAGTGGTTCAACACCGACCTCGCGGGCGGCGGCAAGTGAGAGAAACACACCGGCACCGACTGGAAGCGGAGCTGATCCCCGGAACACCTCTCTTTTCTTCGGACGCCGGGGAACCCCGTAATCCCGCGTGTTTCCGCTGGCTGCGTCTCAATGTACATAACTCATTGGAATCATAGGGGTTATGTGTCGATTTCGCCTTGCTTTATGTTCGGAAAGAAGCCTGTATGTGTGTGAACACAAGAGCCAATCCCTTGCCGGGAACGGGCTTACAGAACGTAAGGAGAGACCATGGACTTACGCCGGATCAACTTCGGAATCGAGATCGAGACAGTCAAACGGACGCGCGAGCGGGTCGCCCAGGCGATCCAATCGGTGGTGGGCGGCCAGGTCCGCCACATCGGCAGCCCGGGCAGCTTCGACCCCTGGGAGGTCACCGACGACCATGGACGGGTTTGGAAAGTGGTATCCGACGGCTCGCTCATCAATGTGCCGGTACACTTGCGGGCCGAGGTGGTGAGCCCCGTCCTGTCTTACGAGGACATCCCCGTCCTCCAGGAGGTCGTCCGGGCGCTGCGGGCCTGCGGAGCCAAGGTGGACGACCGTTGCGGCATCCACGTCCACGTCGACGCCACAGCCTTTGACGGCCGGACCCTCGCGAACCTCGCCAAGATCGTCTACAAGCAGGAAGCGCTCATCCTCACCGCCCTGGGTGTGAACGAGACCCGCCGTCGCAACTACAGCAAACCGGTGAGCGACGACCTCATCGCCCAGATCGAGCGCCGCCGTCCCAGGACCAGGGACAAGCTCAACCACATTTGGTACGGCTACCACAACCGGCAGCCCCAGCACTACGACAGCACCCGCTACCACGGGGTGAACCTGCACAACGTCTGGTACCGAGGCACCGTCGAGTTCCGCTGGTTCGAGGGGACGCTCCACGCGGGCAAGGTGAAAGCCTACATCCAACTGGTCCTGGCCGTGGCGGCCAAGGCGCTGAACGGCCGGGCGGCATCGAGCCGCAAGCGGTCCTTCGACCCGCAGAGCGCCCGGTACGACTTCCGGGTCTTCCTGCTCCACCTGGGGCTCATCGGCGACGAGTTCAAGACCGCGCGCAAGCATCTGATCGCCGCCCTGCCAGGGGACTCGGCCTTCAAACGCGGCAGGGTGAAACCAGACGAACAACCCGCCCCAAAGGCGGAATCCCTCATGGAGGCCTGGCCCGACAATCCGGCAGGACAGCCGGATTGGACGCGCCAAGGGCGCGCCCGAAGGGCGAGGGCCATGGATGGCCCGAGTCAACCCCGGCCTCCGGTGTTTTCGGGGGACGAGACCGGCGGGATGCAAGGAGGCGCGTCATGAGAGTGCTGATCCGAAACACCGCCCTCAATGGGCGGCCGATGGAAGGCGACGGCGAGGTCTTCAGCGGGGCGACGGTGACCGACGTGGTCCTGGCCATGAAAGGGGCCACGTTATTTTCCGACCAGCGGGACCTCGAGGACTACATCGACATGGTCCTGCGGAACGCCAAGATGCTGTCCGGCGTCGAGCTTACGGTCCGGGGCGACACGCCCGAGGAAAAAGCGGCATCCTTCCTCGATGCCCTGATCAAACACGGCCTTGCCGAGGTGCAGGACGACAAACCCACGCGGATACCGATTCCCGCCTTGGTCTGGCAGGGCATCGACGCGGTCCGGCTCTCGGGGTTGACCAACATGCTCGACCGGCCGGTCGTCGCCCGGCTGGCCGGGGAGCTCGGCTGGCCGGACGCCGCGCACTGGATCGAGGAGCATCCGAAGGAATACGCCGAAGGCGTCTTCCGCGGGTTCATCGTCGATCCGCAGGGAGGGAAATCCTGATGTGCGGGTTCGCGGGAGTCATCTTCGGAAATAAGCGGCGACGCGCCGAGGATCGGGAGTATCTCGCCTGGCTCTTCACCCGCCTGCTGCTGAGCGAGGAGCGCGAGCCCCACGCCACGGGCGCGGCATGGCTCGACACCGACGGCGGGCACCGGCTCTTCAAACGCCCGGTGACGGCCGAGCGGTTCGTGACGGACAAGGCCTTCGCCGAACTCCTGGCCAGCATAAACAACCGCGCCGCGCTCCTCATCGGACACACCCGTTGGCGCACCCGCGGGGACGAACGGATCAACAGCAACAACCACCCGATCCGCGCCGGGGAGGTGATCGGCACCCACAACGGCACCATTTACAACGCCGACTACCTGTTCCGGCGCTGGAAGATGCGGCGCTTCGCCGAGGTGGACAGCGAAATTCTGTTCCGCCTGGCCGCGAACGCCGCACGGGACGGTGCCATGGATATCGAGCGGTTCAAGGCGCGGCTCCGCCGCTGCCGCGGGCAGATCACCGCCGTCATCGCCTGCCGGACCGACCCGGGCACCGTCTTTGTGCTCAAGGGGAACCGGCCGTTGGAACTGCGCTGGCATCCCCGCCGCAAAACGGTTCTCTACGCTTCGGACCCCGCATACCTCGACGCCGTGCTGGCGGAGGAAAAAGGCTGGCGTGAGATTGCGGTCCCGCCCATGAGCCTGGTGGTGTTCCGGCGCGAGGACCTGGCCGCGTATTCGGTGGAGCCCTTCGAGTTCGTCGCCCGGGAGAGAAAAGGCGCGGAGCCATGACAGACACTCCAATGAACCCCATGAACCAGGCAATGAACCCGAAAGAACCCTTGAAGCCGAACACAAACGGAATGCTGAGGCTCTTCGTCTACGGCACACCGAAGCGCGGTTTCTGGAACCACGACCGCTTCTGCCGGGGAGTCCTGGCGGTGGGGGACGCCTTGGTCCGCGGCCGCCTCTTCGAGACATCCTCCGGAATCCCGGTCCTGGAGGTTCCGGAGGAGGACATCCTTGCCGTCGGGACCGCCAACCCGCTCGCCGACGTGGCCACACAAGCGCACGTGACGGCCCGCATTTCCAATTCCGAGCCAACCCCCGACCGGCTCCCGAAGAAGGGCACAGGCGCGCCCTGGGGCCCCGTGTACGGGGAGATTCTCACCTTCGACGATCCCGAAACCCGCCTTCCGGCCATCGACCGGCTGGAGGGGTTTCACCCCGGCGGTCCCTGCCTCTACCGCCGCGTCCTGGTACCGGTCCAGGTCAACGGAACCGTGCTTCCGGTCTGGCTCTACGTCGGTTTCCCTTCGACAGAGCGGGGACTGCAACCGTTAGGGTCCTCAAGATGGCCCCGGAACGGGTAACTTCTCTCGAACGCCAGATTTGCGACCCGCATAGGGATCTATTCCGGTATGTATCCGGTGAGGTGGAAAATCGAGAAATCGATGCAGCAATCGATACAGACAAATCCAGGTTTCTGCGGCAAATTGCGGTTGACAATCGGAAAGGATCGGCGTATCATAATCCATTGGAATATGGGAGAGGTGCGTCCCTCTCTCTTTGAACGTCCGAAGCGAGCGGTGAGTCGTGAACCGTAAAATTTCGCGGGAGCAGGAGAAATGACCGAGATCGAAGACCGATGGCTGTCGGTGGAAGAGATATCCAAATACCTCGGTGTCAGCAACGACACGGTGTACCGATGGATCGACAAACACCGGATGCCCGCTCACCGGATGGGTCAACTATGGAAATTCAAAAAAGACGAAATCGATGAATGGGTAAAGGCCGGAGGTGCCTCATCACACGACCAGAGGACCGAGTAGGCAGGTATCGAAGAACATGGAACGGATCGAACGGATACAGACAGGGAACCGAGCGAAGCGCAAAGTCTACGCCGTGGACCTATTCTGCGGTGCCGGCGGACTGACGTGCGGACTCGAGCGAGCGGGCATCGACGTCCGCCTTGGGGTCGATATCGATCCTGTCTGCGAGCATCCTTTCTCTGCGAACAACGCCGCTAAGTTTCTTCTGAAATCCGTCGAAAACCTCGAGGCGAAAGACCTCGAACGGGTATTTCGCAAAAACGGCATCCGTCTGTTGGCCGGATGCGCTCCCTGTCAAACATTTTCCACCTACAACCAGAAGGCGACCCCGGACGACAAACGGTGGTGGCTCCTCCGTCAGTTCTCCCGGCTCGTTCAGGAGATTTCCCCCGAACTGGTAACGATGGAGAACGTTCCGCGACTCGAACGCCTAGGTGTCTTCCAAGAATTCCTCTACGGCCTTGACGACGCAGGATATCACGTCGACCACAGGATCGTGAACTGTGAGGACTATGGAATTCCACAGCACCGCCAGAGGCTCGTTCTCCTGGCTTCTAAGCTCGGCCCCATTCGTTTGCTGTCTCCTGGGGAATTCGGGTCAAAGCGTACAACGGTGAGGGATGCTATCGCCGATTTGCCGCCTTTGCGAGCGGGCGAGATGGAAGAGACAGATCCATTGCATCAGGCCTCTATCCTTTCGGACCTGAACAAGAAGAGGATCGAGGCATCCAAACCCGGAGGAACTTGGCGAGACTGGCAAAAGACGCTGGTAGCCGACTGTCACAAGAAGAAAACCGGCAAGACCTATCCGAGCGTCTACGGTCGCATGTGCTGGGAAGAGCCGGCTCCCACGATCACCACTCAGTTCTTCGGATTCGGTAACGGTCGCTTCGGACATCCAGATCAAAATCGTGCCATCTCGTTGCGTGAAGGGGCGATTCTGCAGAGCTTCCCGAAAGACTACGAATTCGTTCCTCCCGGACAGCCTATTTACAAGAAATCGGTAGGAAGGTTGATCGGCAACGCCGTGCCACCGAAACTCGGAGAAGTGATCGGGCTGAGCATACTCCGCCATGTCGATCGGTGGACAAAAAGTCGAAGGAAAACGAGCGCCGGAGCGAGAGCGAATGCCTGAGATATCACGATCCGATACAAACAAATATGTATGGAGCCGTTCAGTACCCGACCCCGGCCAACTCGTCGAGATCAGACGTCGTCAGTGGGTCGTGGGCGACGTCGAGGCATCCGCTTTCTCTTCGACGGGAAACGGGAAGCAGCACCTCGTCACTCTGGCCGCCCTCGACGAAGACTCCCTCGGTGAAAGCCTCCAAGTCCTGTGGGAATTGGAACCGGGGGCTCGCGTGCTGGAAAGAGCGGGACTACCGAAAATCACCGGTTGGGACGAAACGGAAAAACTGGAAGCGTTCCTCGACGCCGTTCGCTGGGGGGCCGCGACCAACGCGGACAGGTCTTTTCTGCAGTCACCGTTTCGAAGCGGGATCACCATCGAAGACTATCAACTCGATCCCCTCGTCCGCGCGATCGATATGGCTCGCGTCAATCTGTTGATAGCCGACGACGTCGGTTTGGGAAAGACCATCGAAGCGGGCTTGGTGATTCAGGAACTTCTGGTGCGCCACAGAGCGAGATCCGTCATGATCGTCTGCCCCGCAACTCTTCAGGTCAAATGGCGGATGGAGATGCAGGAGAAGTTCGGGCTCGAGTTCCGTATCGTAGATTCCGATTACGTCAAGACGCTTCGTCGGGAACGGGGAATCCACGCCAATCCGTGGACGTCTTTTCCGCGACTCATCTCCTCCATGGACTGGATAAAAGCCGGAGAGGGGCTGCGGCTGCTCAAGGACATTCTCCCTCCTCACGTGACCTATCCACGCAAGTTCGACATCCTCGTAGTGGACGAGGCCCACAACGTCGCGCCCGCGGCCGCGACCAGATACGCGCTGGAAAGCCAACGCACGCGACTGATCCGAACGTTGGCTCCCCATTTTTCCCATCGCCTGTTCTTGAGCGCGACACCTCACAACGGATATCAGGAATCGTTCACCTCCCTTCTGGAGCTTCTCGACGACCAACGTTTCGCCCGGACGGTGATGCCGGACGAAAGGCAACTCCATCGGGTCATGGTAAGACGAATGAAGAGCGACATCGTCGACGCCGACGGTGAACCGATCTTCCCGGTCCGACGGCTCCAGTGCCTGGAAATCGCCTATTCGGATGAAGAACGGGATATCCATCGCTTGCTGCGCGAATTCACGACCACGAGAGCCCACAGCGTCAAAGGAACACGGTACGAGTTCGGGACCGACTTCGTGCACATGCTGTTGAAAAAACGACTGTTTTCGTCTCCGATGGCTTTCGCCATCACCTTGGCTAAACACAGAGAGACGCTACTACGAGGTCGCCCCCGGACCGCCACGGCATTGGACGACCGAATACTCCGCAAGGCGATCGTTCGAAGCGAGGAGGAGTACTCGGACGAAGCGAAGGCGGAAGAGGCTCAGCTCGAAGCGGTCGAAGTGGCGAGCGAGATGGCCGTAGCGCTGGGTGAAACGGAACGTGCCATGCTCGACCGCCTCACCGAATGGGCCGAAAAACACAAGAACCGGGTGGACGCGAAAGCCAAGGCCATCCTCCACTGGCTCGACACCTATCTGAAACCTGACGGACACTGGAACGAAAAGAGAGTCATCCTCTTCACCGAATACCGCGCCACCCATGTCTGGCTCCATCAAATTCTCACGGCCAACGGGTTCGGAGGGGATCGTCTCGCCATCCTGCACGGAAGCATGCGCCCGGACGAACGCGAAGCCGTCAAGGCGGCCTTCCAGGCGAATCCCGATGTAGCCCCGGTTCGGATTCTGTTGGCGACCGACGCCGCTTCGGAAGGAATCGATCTTCAAAATCATTGCAACTACCTGATCCATATCGAGATTCCCTGGAATCCCAACGTCATGGAGCAGCGTAACGGCAGGATCGACCGTCACGGCCAGAGGCAGAAGGAAGTCTTCATCTGGCACCCGGTGAGCCAAGGCTTCGATCCTCGTGAAATATCCAGACACCGGAAGGTCGGCGAAATCGAAGGGGATCACGAGTACCTCATGAGGGCGGTCCTCAAGGTGGACACGATCCGGGAGGATTTGGGCAGCGTAGGCCCCGTCATCGCCAAACAGATAGAAGAGGCCATGCTCGGAAGACGGACGGGTTTGGACACCGGTGCCGCCGAGGCCAAGGCTGCGAAAGCGCGACGGTTCGTCGCTGCCGAGCGCAAGCTGCAGGAGAGAATCGCACGTCTACACGAGAAACTCGTGGAGGCGAAGAGAGATTTTCATCTCGATCCGGAAAACCTGCACCGTGCGGTCGAAATCGCCCTCGAACTTGCCGAGAAGCCGCCTCTGAAACCGGTTTCGTTGCCGGGCGTTCCCGATGGCAAGGCGTTCGAAGTGCCGGTGTTGCCCGGTTCGTGGGGACGGGCGACCGTCGGGCTCGAACATCCACACACGGGAGTACGACGCCCCATTACCTTCGACCACGAAGTGGCGAAGGGACGTGACGACGTGGTTCTGGTCCACCTCGAACACAAGCTGGTCCAGATGAGCCTCCGCCTGCTGCGCGAGGAAATTTGGAAGCTGGACGACGTCAAGTCGCTACATCGAGTCACCGTTCGAGCGGTTCCCGACGAGGAACTCGATCGGCCTACAGTGGCCATCTGGTCGCGCCTGGTCATCACTGGCGGCGGGCATCATCGGCTCCACGAGGAATTGACTCTCTCCGGCGGCGAACTGGAACACAAGTCTTTCAGAAGGATCGCCCAGGTGGGCAAACTCGAAGCTCTCGTCGAAAAGGCGGAGCCTGTCGCTCCCGGCGACGATCTTTTCGCGATCCTGAAGGACCGATTCGAAAGACACGAGGAAGCGATCCGGGCGGCCGTGGAAGCGCGCTCTCGGGAGCGCATGAAGTATCTGGAAAACACGTTGAATCGCAGAAAGGAAAGCGAGATCGCCGATCTCATGGCCGTTCTCGACGATCTGACGAAAAGCATCCGGAAAGAACTGACCGACTCGGGACCGCAATTCGTGCAATTGACGCTCTGGCCCGAGGAAGAACGCAACCAGTTGAAGAGGGATATCGAGGCGTTGAAAGCCAGGCTCGCCCGTATCCCCGAAGAGAAGAAAAGCGAGGCTGCCGCCGTCGAAAGCCGCTATGCCGACCCCACTGCCAGAACGTTCCCCGTGGCGGTCGTTTTCCTCGTTCCTCGCTCCTCGACCGGAAAGGTACGACCGACATGACGAACCCTTCGAGACATACGGAGTGGCTTTCCCTCGTCGAGGTGTCCGGGCCGTTTCTCGCCGTGCCTGTCCTGGAGAAGGCGTTCCCCCAGGGCTTGGACGTCGTCGAGACTCCAAAACGGCAACGCCTCCGTGCGGCATACGAAGAATGGTGTGATGCAGTCGAGAACGACGACTCTCTGCTCGCCGATCTTCATCGCGAGTGGATTCGACTCGTGTTCACGGAAATTCTGGAATACGACGGTTCGACACTGACGACGGATGCCGATATGGCCAAAGCGTACTCGGTGGCTTCTCCGGAGAGAACCGAGACGTTCGCTCCCGACTGGCTGGTAGTGTCGCCATCCGATGGCAAGCCTCGCCTTTTCGTTTCCATCCAACGACCGGGGACCGACCTCGAAAAGGTACAAAAGGACGACAGATGGCCCGCGTCGCTCCTCGAGCGAATGGCGGCACTCTGTCGCTCTCACGCCGTTCGACTTGGAGTGATCACCGAAGGCGAACGGTGGATGTTGGTAAACGCCCCGGTGGGAGGGACGTCGAGCGCCGCCTCCTGGTACGCTCGTCTTTGGTTCCAGGAGCCGGTCACCCTCAAGGCTTTCCAGTCCCTGTGGAGCGTCAGGCGCTGTTTCGGTCCGTCGGACGAGACCTTGGAAGCGTTGCTCGACAGCTCGCTTGAGCACCAGGAGGAGATCACGGACACTCTCGGAGAGCAGGTCCGCCGTGCGGTGGAAGTTCTCGTCCAGTGTCTGGACAAAGCCGACGCGGATCGCAACGGAGAGTTGCTCCGGGACGTCTCGCCCGCCGAGCTCTACGAAGCCGGCTTGACCGTCATGATGCGACTGGTGTTCGTTCTGTGCGCCGAAGAACGTGGACTCCTGCTATCCGGCGATCCCGTCTACGACGAGTGTTATGCCGTATCCACGCTGCGAGCGCAGCTCGCCGAAGAAGCGGATCGTCACGGTCCCGAGGTGCTCGATCGGCGGCACGACGCGTGGGCACGCCTTCTTTCGGTCTTCAGGGCCGTCCACGGCGGGATCGACCACGAGTCCCTTCGCATGCCCGCCCTGGGCGGTTCGCTGTTCGATCCGGATCGTTTCCCGTTCCTGGAAGGGCGATCCAAGGGGACGAGTTGGCGCGACTCGGATGCCGACCCGCTGCCCATAGACAACCGAACGGTCCTGCTGCTTCTGGGCTCGCTGCAATCGCTCGAACAACACGGCGGTGCCCTTCTGCTCTCCTACAGGGCGCTCGACGTCGAGCAGATCGGCCATGTCTACGAAGGCCTTCTCGAACACACCGTCGCCCGGACGCCGTCCGTGACCATAGGGCTGACAGGTTCCAAAAAGGCGAAGAACCCGAATCTCCCCCTCTCAGAATTGGAATCGGCGCGCATGGACGGTGAAGACACCCTCGTCGCCCTGGTGAAGGAAACCACCGAACGCAGCGAGTCCGCCATACGAAACGCATTGGCTCGTCCCGTCGACGACACCGTCTTCGGACGGCTGCTCGCCGTATGCGGCGGAGACACGACGCTCGCCGAGCGCATTCGCCCCTTCGCCAATCTGGTCCGAACCGACGCATGGGGTGACCCCATCGTCTATCGCGAGGGAGCCTTCATGGTCACCCTGGGTGCCGACCGACGCGAGACGGGCACGCACTACACCCCGAAGTCGCTCACCGAAAGCATCGTCGAGACGACGTTGGAACCGGTCGCCTACATCGGGCCAGCCGAGGGAGTACCGCGAGAGGAGTGGAAACTGAAAACCCCGGCGGAATTGCTGGATCTCAAGATCTGCGATCCCGCCATGGGGTCCGGAGCGTTCCTCGTGCAGGCGTGCCGATGGCTCGCCGAGCGACTGGTCGAGGCCTGGGCGGTCGAAGAGGCTGCAGGTAGATTCATCACCGCCGATGGAGAAGTCAGGCCATCGGCCGGGGGAGCCGATCCCCTTCCCGGCGGTCTTGACGAAAGACTGCTGACCGCGAGACGTCTGATCGCCGAACGGTGTCTCTACGGCGTGGACGTCAATCCCCTCGCCGTCGAATTGGCCAAGCTCTCCATCTGGCTGATCACTCTCGCGAAAGGGCGTCCCTTCGGATTCCTCGACCACAACTTACGCCATGGCGACAGTCTCCTGGGCATACACCGGCTGGACCAGCTCACGAAACTCAAACTGAACCCGGACGCCGGTCCCTACCAGCAGCGCATCTTCGGCCAGAACGTGGCCGGCGCGGTCGCCGAGGCGGTGGAAATCAGGAAGCGACTGCGTACAGTTCCGATCCGGGACATTCGCGATGTCGAAACCATGGCCCGCTTGGACGCCGAAGCGAGGAAGAAACTCCAATCCATCGAATTGGTTGCGGACGCCATGATCGGCGAAGTCCTACGAGCGAACGGAAACGCACGGGCTATCGAATCCGCTTTGGATTCATTGGCGATGCTGGCGGGACAATATCTTATCGGCGACGAAAAGTCTGGGAAAGAAGTGAGCCGACTGGCTCGCGAAGCCCTCTCCGTCGACTTGCCGCCGGGCAAGCCGCCGAGGAAGCCTCTCCATTGGCCGTTGGAGTTTCCGGAGGTGTTCGTCAATGGAAAAGGCGGATTCGATGCAATCGTCGGTAATCCACCGTTTCTCGGCAATCGCCTGTGGAAAGGCGCATTGGGCGAAAGGATGCAGTGGCAGTGCCAAATGGTGCTCGGCGCGTCACCGGGCAAGATCGACCTCTGCGTCGTGTTCCATCGGCGGGCGGTCGATTTACTCCGCCCCGAGGGTTGCTACGGGATGCTCGCGACGAGCAATATCGCCGAAGGCAGCGCGATCGAAGTCGGTCTCGGCGTCATCGCCCGGAACGGGAGCATCTTTTTCGCCCGGAAGGGAATGCCGTGGCCGGGTTCGGCAGCGGTCGTCGTCGCCATCGTCGGCTTTTTCAAGGGCGAGTGGCGCGCCGACTGTGATGCCGATGGTCGGCGTTGTCCGCGCATCGGGCCGCGGCTCGAACCCGAGGCGGCGGACGTCTGGGTGCCGCAGCCACTACCCGATGCACCTTTTGCGTTCGCTGGAGTGGACAACAGCAAGGGACTGGCCTTCGTCATCACGACGAGTAGCCCGTGGTTCGAGCGGCTGAATAGCGAACCGGACAGCCTGTTGAGGCCCTACGTCACCGGCGACGACATCACGAGTTCGGCACTCAACCGAATCGAACGCTGGGCGCTCGACATCGGGGACATGGATCTGGATGAGATACGCCGCCGGTGGCCCATCGCGCATCGCTTCCTCGTCGAGGAAGTGAAACCGACGCGCACGGCCGCGACGCTCAAGAGCTACAAGGGGTTGATCGACCGCTGGTGGCAGTTCTGGAACCACCGGGCCGATTTGATGCGGCGCATTCGGCAACGCGAGCATTTCATCGGCTACTCCAAGAACACGAAGTATCCGGTGGGGATGCTCGCTCCATCAGGCTGGATTTACACGAACAAAGTTCTGCTGATCGGAATTGAGCGGGATGACCTGTATGCCATTTCACTGAGCACGGGGTTCCGCGCATGGTTGGAAAAGTTCAGCGGCGGGAACCTCGGCGAGACGCTCTCGCTTTCGATCTGTGAATCGGTCGCCAAGTATCCAGTCCCCGACCGGGCCGTGGCACAATCGGGCATCGAAGCCGCCAACCGTTTCAACCATCTCGCGATCGAGTTCAGTCGGCAGCATGGCTGTGGCTTGACCGACGTGATGAACGCGATCCATTCGCCCGACGATCACGACTCGACGATCTCGGAACTGCGCCGCCTGCTCGCCGTCATCGATGCCGAAGTGGCACGCGCCTACGGTTGGGACGACTTGCAAGTCGCCTACGACTTCCGCGAGTTCGAGGGCGGCTCGTCGAGCGACCGCTGGCGGTGGGCGTTGTCCACGGATGTGATTTCCGTGTTGCTGGACAGGCTCGTCACACTCAACCGTGAAAGATCGCCGATGGCAAAAGGTGTAAGAGGACGGAGATGGGGAAGGAAATGAACGATATGAAAGGACGGGTGGAGATAGGCGCGTGGATCGTCCGCATGGGTCCGGATGCTCGTTCGGATGGATTCAAGATCACGGTGGATCATGTTTCCTCCGACCTGCGCAGCGTCCGGGAAGGCGACGCTCTTCTGATAGTCGAAGAGGAATTCGGATCGTTCAGGGTCGCATCCTTCGCACGCGTCTACCGCGTGCGGTGCGGCCTAGATGAAACCACGCTGCTTCTCGACGGGCTGCTTCCGGTCGAACCTCCCCGACCTCTGAGCGATTTCGGTATCCAGCCGCCGACCGTGGCGGTTTCCCGCCTGGAATGGCCATCCTTCGAGTCGGCCCTGAAGACGGCCTGTGGTATCGACTTCCCGGCGCTTCCCGTTTTCGAAGGGAAAACGGCGGAGGAACGGAATTATATCAGGGATCTCCTGCAATGGGCGGTCGAAGACGACTTGCTCGGGCCCGCCGACGGACCTGTCGAGGAGATCGTGGGGATGAGCGTGCGGGACCGGTACCTGGTCGGAAAGCTCGCTCCGCCGGACACCCGAGTGCCGGACGACCAGGTGGAAGATCTGCCGGACGCGGCGACCGCCGACCCGGAAGGCGACGACCGAGAGGCCGACGCATCGACCAGCAACTCGTTGGTGCCCTCGTCTTTCGGTTTCACGTTTTGCGTCGACGGATCGACGAAGGCCGTCGAGGTTCGAGCGAGTTGGGGAAGGTACGAACGCACCGAAAGCGAGCGGACGACCGAAGACGGAAAGCCTTTCCGCTGCTGGAAACGGATACCGTCGGGCGGTACCGCGACCGTTTCGTTCGACCGCAGGGTCGTCGCCCCCATCGTCATGGACAGCGCCTGCCCCGACGTGGTCGTCCAGGGAACCATCGGCGATCCGCTGCCGAACGGCGACCGGCTGGTGACCCTCTTCTTGGTGAACGGTCAGACCAAGCCCGACGAAAATCAAGATCGGGCGTGGGTTTTTCAACCCGAACTGATCGTCAGGGACCCGGAAGGACAATCCATCTTCAGAAAGAGACCTTTGCTGTCTGGCATCGGATCGGACGAAGAACGCGAATCGCTTGAGATGATCTACCGGCGGCGGGTCGAGTTCGCCGTCGGACACGGAGTTTCCGTCCACGCCACACCGTCGGCCGACGATCCGGAACGCGCAGTCGAGGTCAGGACCCGCGTTTTGCCCCGGTACGAGGTCTCGGTCACCGAGGCACCCGGAACCGCTCCGGACGACAGACCCGTCATGAAACGACTGGTGTCCGACGGCTCTCTCGACATGCTGCGTCTCGCGGAAATGGAACGTGCCGATCTCGTCGCCGTCCTCGATGCGTTGGCGGGCGACTACGCCGCTTGGATTGTCGAGCGGCGTGCGAGAATAGGTATCGACGCGAGGGGTTACGAATCTCCGGCGACGGCCGCCCTCGACAGATGCGAATCCATTCTCGAAAGACTTCGAGAGGGGATCGAGGTTCTGAAATCCGACGACGCGGCGCTCGAAGCGTTCCGCTTCGCAAACAGAGCGATGGCGTCGCAACGTGTCCACAGCGTCCATTCGCTCAGGGTGCGGCGGGGGGAAACCGTCGATCTCGCGAGCGTCGACGTTCCCGAGAACCGCTCGTGGAGACCGTTTCAGTTGGCTTTCATCCTGCTGTCCGTTCCCGCTCTGGCGAATCCCGCGCACCGCGACCGGACGGAACCGGTGGAAGCCTTTGCCGATCTTTTGTGGTTCCCGACCGGCGGCGGGAAGACGGAGGCCTACCTCGGCGTGGCCGCTTTCACCATGGCCATACGCAGATTGCAGGGAAACCTCGGCGGACTCGACGGAGGCCGGGGATTGGCGGTGATCATGCGCTACACTCTGCGATTGCTCACCATCCAGCAGTTCCAAAGGGCCACCACTTTGATGTGCGCCATGGAGGTGCTGCGACGTGCGGACACCGCCAAGTGGGGTGCCACGCCTTTCACGATCGGGCTATGGGTGGGACAGCGCGTGACACCCAACACTACCCAGGAAAGCCACGAAGCCATCGAGCGGGAAAGGGACGGAAAGTACGGAACCGGTTCCACACCAGCGCAACTCACCTTCTGTCCTTGGTGCGGCTCCGAGATCGTACCTGGACGAGACGTCAAAGTGGTCCGTGACATCGGCCGGACCTTCATCTTCTGCGGCGACAAATACGGAACCTGCGAATTCGGGAGGGTCAAGTCACCGAGCCTCGGACTACCGGTACTCGTGGTGGACGACGAGCTATACCGCCACCCACCTTCCATGCTGATCGCCACGGTCGACAAGTTCGCCATGATGGCTTGGCGAGGGCAGGTGCGAACGCTGTTCGGTAGAGCCGAGACGGAATGTCCGCGTCACGGGCTTCTTTGGCCCGGAGCCGATTGCAGCGGCACTCATCGGAAAAAGGGGGCTCTCCCGGCGACCACACCACGACCGACGATGCCGATCCGTCCGCCGGATTTGATCATCCAGGACGAGTTCCACCTCATCAGCGGTCCGTTGGGCACCATGGTCGGTCTTTACGAAACGGCCGTGGACGAACTCTGCTCGTGGACGTTCGACGGCAAGAAGGTCCGGCCGAAAATCGTCGCTTCGACCGCGACCGTCCGGAAGGCCGACGAACAGGTCAACAACGTCTTCCTCCGCCGCGTGGCGGTCTTTCCTCCTCATGGTATCGACGTGGAGGACAATTTCTTTTCCGTCCAGCGATCGATAGACAGGAACCCCGGACGCCGGTATATGGGCATCTGTTCGCCCGGTAGCTCGCGTCCCGCCGTCCTCATCCGGGTATACGTGGCTTTGCTCACGGCCGCTCAATCCCTGTTCGAGCGATTCGGGCAGGCGGCCGATCCGTACATGACCTTGGTGGGCTATTTCAATTCGCTACGCGAACTGGGCGGAATGCGTCGGCTCGCGGAGGACGACGTCCAGACCCGTTCCTATCGTGTCCAGATGAGCGACGTCTCGCGACCGGGACTCAGCCAGCGCTCCATTCGAAACGTCGACGAACTCACCTCTCGCGTTTCGAACAAGGAGATACCGAGAAAGCTCGACCAACTGGAGGTCAAGTTCAAGGCGGTCTGGGCCAAAGGCGAAACTCGCGCCATCGACATCGTCCTCGCCACGAACATGCTATCCGTCGGGGTGGACGTAAACCGACTCGGGCTGATGGTCGTCAACGGGCAACCCAAAAACACGGCGGAATACATCCAGGCCACCAGCCGTGTCGGCCGTGTCTTTCCGGGTCTGGTCTGCACGGTACTGACTTGGTCACGTCCGCGTGACCTGTCGCACTACGAGACCTTCGAACACTACCACGCGACTTTCTACAAACACGTGGAGGCGCAATCCGTCACGCCTTTCGCACCCCGGGCGTTGGACAGGGGTTTGACGGGCACGATGGTGAGCGTCATGCGTCTCGTGAACGACCACTTGAATCCGAATCTCGGTGCCCAGACGCTGGACAACTCGGGGAGACCGGAGGCCTCCACCGTGAGAACCGTGGTTTCCGATCGTGCCTGGAAAGTGAAGGACAAGGCGGCACGGTTGCGTGCCGACACGATGGTGGCGGATCGCATCGATCGATGGGTGAAAGAAGCGATCAAGGCGGGACGAAGACTGGGCTACGAGACCGAGCGCGGTCAGGGGGACGTCGCCGCACTCCTGAAAAAACCCGGTGCGACGGCCTGGGACGAATTCACCGTGCCGTTTTCGATGAGGGAGGTCGAACCCGGTGTCCGGCTCGTCATGGACGTGGCCAGACTCTCCGACCCTCTACAGTGGCGCGCCAGGGCGAGAGACGCGGAAAGCGACGGAGGTGAGGCATGAGTACCTATCTCGTGGGGCAAGTCCGCCCGAGTCAGTTGCTCTGGACATACGGTCCCGGAGCGCTGGTCGATCTTCCGAACCTGTCCGTCGTGACCATGGGCCTCGATCGCTGGGACGTCGATCGATGTCCGCCGGTGGAGGAGGCCAGGTTGCTCGCGGCCGTTCGCCGGGTGCTCGGCCCACAGGTCGAGCGTCTGCGTGTTCCCCCTTTCGTCCGTGAGGAAGGGGCAAGCCCCATGTCGGCGGAGGGTAAGATCGGGGTGCCGGTCAGGCCGTTTCCGCGATGGTTGCGCTGCGTGAAATGCGGGTTGCTGGCGGAATACGACTCCGGCCTTTTCGACATCAAGCCGTATCCTTACAGGCCGGAACAGACTCATTTCGTGCATTCGAACTGCGAAAAGGGGAAAAACGCGGATGCGGTGCCGGCCCGCTTTCTGCTGGCATGCAGGAACGGACATCTCGACGATTTTCCATGGCACTGGTTCGTTCACGCCGGACCCTCCGAGTGTAGAGGCACGCTGCGTTTCTTCGAGCGAGGGGCGTCAATCCAGACGGAGAACCTCTGGGTGAAATGCGATGCGTGCGACGCTGCCCGATCCCTCGTTCACGCGTTCGGCCGGGAAGCCCAACAGAATCTTCCGGCCTGCAGGGGAAGGCACCCGCATCTCGACACTTTCGATGCATCGTGCCAGGAATCTCCACGGGCGGTATTGCTTGGGGCCACAAACAGTTGGTTTCCCGTCTCTCTTTCGGTATTGGCTATCCCCCTTGAACGGAATCAATTGAGCCAGCTCGTCCTCGACGGTTGGGAATATTTTGCGGACGTGGAGTCCGCAGACGAATTGAAAGTGGTGATCAAGACTCTGGTGAAGAGCGGGAGCCTGCCGGGAATCGAACGCTTCGACATCGGAGACGTCTGGCGCTGCGTTCAGGAGCGGCGGGAAGGCAAGTGCGACGATACCTTCGTCACGGAGGGGGATCTCAAGATTCCCGAATGGGAAGTGCTGACGGCACCCACTCCTCCGACCGATTGGCCGCAATTCATGAGTCGACCGGAGCCCCCCCCCGCCGCGTACACGGGGAGAATCGCAGGCGTTCTGCTCTTGGAAAGATTGAGAGAAGTGAACGCATTGATCGGTTACACCCGAGTCGAGGCTCCGGAAGAGACCACCGATCCGGACGAGCGGCCTCCGATGGCGGCGTTGTCGCGTGCACGTCCCGATTGGATTCCCGCTTGCGAGGTGCATGGTGAGGGAATCTTCATTCGATTCGACGAGGAGGCCGTTCGAAGCTGGGAAGACATTACTTCGGTCAAGCGTCGCAACGAAAGACTGGAAGCGGGACACAGAGGGTGGAGAAACGCTCGTGGACAGGACCCCGAAGAGGGCTACCCCGGTATCCGCTACGCCATGATCCACACGTTCGCCCATCTCCTGATTCGGGAGTTGGCACTGGAGTGTGGATACAACGCGGCCAGCATCAGAGAGCGCATCTATGCGAGTTCGGACCCCGATTCACCCATGGCCGGAGTCATCATCTACACGGCTGCCGCCGATTCCGATGGAACCCTCGGTGGGTTGGTGGAACTGGGAAAGTCGGAGAACCTGGGGCGCCTCATCGGCCAGGCTCTCGAACGCGCGACCATCTGTTCTTCCGATCCGCTTTGTTCCGAGCACGATCCCAGCGTCGATCGTTCCTTGCACGTGGCTTCCTGTCACGCCTGCACGTTCGTTGCAGAGACCTCGTGTGAACGGGGCAATCGTTATCTGGACAGGGCATTGCTCGTGAACACGTTCGAGTGCCGCGATGCCGCTTTCTTTCAAGGGCGAGGCGGTGGCAATGAATGAACTATGGCAGATCGTCGCGGAGCTCGGCTTGGAACTGCACCCCGATCGTGTGGCGGCAATCGCTTCGAAAATCGAGTCGTTGGGATCGGTTGAACAGTTCGCACTGGTCAAGCCGGTCTTCGGTCCCAATGCGGACAAGTCCATAATCGGCCGGTTGGACGCCGCCTGGCGTGAAGCCAAGCAGGTGCGTCCAGGCGAGTTGGCCGCGGCCTTGCGCGGGGCATCGGCCACCGCGGCGCTCCATGAGCGGCATGGTTCCGTGGAAATGGTGTGGACAGGGCCTTCGACGGGAATGGTACCCGTCCGACACACGGAACAGGTGCTCTGCGAGGTTATCGAGTCCGCACGCAACCGGCTGTTTGTCGTGAGCTTCGTCGCATACGAGGTGTCATCGATAATCAAGGCATTGCAGGATGCGGCAGGCCGTCAGGTCCAGGTGGACATCCTTATGGAATCCTCGACCGACCGTGGCGGAAAGGTAACGGTCGATTCCTTCAGGACGATGAAGACCGCCGTTCCCTCCGTGAATCTTTACGTTTGGTATGTCGGAAACGGGAAAAAAGGCGTCGCCGACCCCACGGGGTCCGTACATGCGAAGTGCGCGGTTTCGGACGGAAAGCTGGCCTTCATCACCAGCGCGAACCTGAGTACGGCGGCCATGGAAAGAAACATGGAACTGGGAGTGCTCGTGCGGGGTGGACACCTGCCGGACGAACTCCATAGGCACCTCGAAGCCCTCGTGGCGACTGAAACTGTGGAACGGATTTGAATGGATACGGTGGACAGGCGAACGAGATCACGAATCATGGCCAGTGTCGGGCAGCGCGACACGGGTCCCGAGATGCGTCTTCGCCGAGCTCTCCATCGACTGGGGCTACGATATCGACTACATGACCGAAAGTTGCCCGGATCGCCAGACCTCGTCTTTCCTCGGTTCAGGTCAGTTGTGTTTGTGCACGGGTGTTTCTGGCATGTCCACGAGGGGTGCAAATTCGCTACCGAGCCAGCATCGAGAAAGGACTTCTGGCGCGAGAAATTCGAGGCGAATCAGAAGCGTGACAGAAAGAACTACGATTCCCTCCTGGCCAGCGAATGGAGAGTTTTGGTCGTTTGGGAATGTGCGTTCAAAGGCAAGAAAGATGGGGAACTCGAGAAATTGGGTGCACACGTGCGGTCATGGCTATTGTCCAAAGAGAGATTCGGAGAGCTTAGTTATTCGGATATGGTGTCGGTTCGTGACCTGGAGATGAGCGGCGACGTCGAAGGCGGCAAACCTGTAAAGGAAAAACGCGATGAGCGATAACAAACATCCATATCGGATGACTATTGACCTCAACGTGCTCGACCATTTGGCCGACGGACTATACAGTAGTGTCGCCGCCGTGATTACGGAGACCGTTGCGAATGCCTGGGATGCTGATGCGACCGAAGTGAGGATTGACCTCGATATCTCCGGAGACCGCATAGAAATCGTAGATAACGGAATCGGGATGGACCTATATGCCGTTAACGAACGCTATCTTAGAGTCGGCTATCGACGCCGGAGAGATGGCGACACGACTCCTGGTGGACGATCGGTAATGGGCCGGAAGGGCATCGGAAAGCTCTCGCTCTTTTCAATCGCTGACCTGATCGAAATAAAGACTCAAGCAAACGGTGCAGAGCCAGCCGGTCTGAAAATCATATCCAGTGATTTGAGAAGGGCGATGGAGACAGGACTTAGTGTATACAATCCCGAACCGGTAGCGGTTTCCCAGGGAACGTTCGTTAACGAACATGGCACTCACATTCTTGCATCTTCCTTGAAACGAAATCGTCTTCGCGAGATGGCACCGGAGTCGCTTAGACGCCGGTTGGCCCGCCGCTTTTCCATCATTGGAAGTGATGGTTTCCGCGTATTCGTGAATGAGGTGGAGGTAACCGCAACCGATCGAGAAGATCTCAAATTCATCGAATATCTTTGGACGTTTGGCGACACGACAGTAGCCACCACATCGTGCGTGAATCTTAAGAAAACGGAAAGTCTGGACGGCCGTGACGAAACATGGAATCCAGAATGGCAAATACAAGGGTGGATTGGCACTGTGGATCGTCCTAAACGCCTTGCCACGCCGGAAGGAAATCTAAATTCGATCATAGTCCTCGCTCGGGGACGGTTGGTGGACGAGGATGTGTTGGCGAGGATAGTAGGCGCAGAGGTCTATACAAAGTATCTGACCGGCCAGGTAGAAGCGGATTTTCTCGATGCATCCGAATCTGCCGACATCGTGACCAGCAACCGGCAGAGGGTCATCGAGGATGATGCTCGGGTCGGAGCTCTGACCGTTTTCCTCCAGAAGGCACTTCGCAGGATAGCCGAGACGTGGAGCGAACTCAGAGCGACGGACAAGACGAGTGAATTGCGCGGACGATATCCGCGTATCGGAGAATGGCTCGACGGTTTGCCGGAGGGTTGGAAAACGAAAGCGGAAAAGCTTCTCGAACGTATCGCTACCATGGAGGTCGGAAAGGACGATACAGACCAAGAGGAAAGCCAGAGGACACTTCTTCGTCATGCAGTTTTCGGATTCGAGCGGCTTCGACTCCGTGGGGACGCCGAGGAGCTTGAACGAGCGTTGTCGAAAGGCGTGGATGCCCTTCTACGACTGCTGGCCGACCGGGACTCTTTGGAGGCGTCGTTTTATCGAGATATCGTGCGCAATCGATTGGACATAATCAAGGAACTCCAGGGATTAGTCGACGAGAATCACCGGGAGCGCGTTCTGCAAAAGTATCTGTTCGATCACCTTTGGCTGCTTGACCCCGCGTGGGAACGCGCCACGGGCAGTGAGGAGATGGAGCGGAGATTGCGTACGCACGATCCATTCCGCGATGACGACAGGACTAAGGAGGAGTATGGTCGAGTCGACATTCGCTACAGCACCTTGGCTGGCAAACACGTAATCGTGGAGTTGAAGAGAGCGTCGGTACGCGTTGGTATTTACGAACTCGCTGGCCAAGGGGCCAAATACGTGGACGCCATGAAGGAAATCTTGCCTGCGGAGGAAAAGGATCGAGCTCAAATTGAAGTCGTGTTCGTCGTCGGCGCGAACCCGCCCGATTCCTCTCAACGGATCGAAGATGCGATGAACAGTGTATCTCCCGGTTCGAGAATCTTGACTTACGAGATTTTGATCGGCAGGGCTCGGGCCGCATACGCCTCGTATCTCGAAAGGGCGAGAGCGGCAGATCGAATCGACGGGTTGTTCGACTAGAGGGACAGGAGTGGTAATCCAGAACCATCTGAAACTGCGGCAGATGGAATGGACGGTGATCCGCCTGTGGCAGCATGAAGTCGAAGAGGATTTCGATGCATGCATTGATCGGATACTCGCAGCGGTCCGCTGGCGCGAAGAGAAACCCGACTCAAATCAGGAGGTATGAAGATGTCGAAGCGTAAAACTTACCATGTGACACCCGATACCGACGGCGGCTGGAAGGTCAAAGAAGAGAATGCGTCCAGGGCGCTGAGCAAACACGACACAAAAGCGGATGCAATCAACCGCGCCAAGGAAGCTGCAAAGAACCAGGAGCTCGGGCAGGTCGTCATCCACAAGAAGGATATGACGATTCAAACGGAGCACACCTACGGCAAGGACCCATATCCACCCAAGGGATAAGAATTAGCAAAGCGATGGAGGCGGCGCTGAATAATGAAGACTCCGAAACATTCTCTGCGGAAGATCGTCAGTTTTTTGAACAATCATGACGAGGACGGCGGTTTCTGGCTGCCCAATATCCAGCGGCCGTTCGTCTGGAGCGAGGACCAGATCTGCCGTCTCTTCGACTCGATTCTGAGGGAATACCCCATCAGCACTCTGCTGATATGGAAGACCAGGGCTGAGGCCCGCCACAGAAAGTTCATCGACAACTACCGCAGCAAGCTTCGGTTGAGCGATTTTTACGTCCCCGAAAACGGCAAGAAGAAATGTCTGGTTCTGGACGGTCAGCAGAGACTTCAAAGCCTGTTCATCGGTCTGTGCGGGAGCTATGAAGGGCGGGAGCTTTTCCTCGACATTTTGAGCGGAGAGGTGTCCGCCCCGGACGACGTCAAGTTCAGGTTTGCGTTTCTCGATGCAGGCAAAACAGGCTTTCCGTGGATCAGATTCAAAGACTTGGTCTTCAATACCGCCGATCCGCTTACCGCCGCGGAGGACCTGATCGCTAAAGCGGGCCGCGAACTCTCCCCTGATGAACGCCGCAAAATCAGCCGCCACGTCGGCATCGTATTCAAGACTTTTCATTCCGACGACGGGATTTCATACCAGGAGCTCGACAGCACAGAAAACGCCGAACTCTACACCGAAGACGACGTTGTGGAAGTCTTTATACGGGCGAATTCCGGCGGCACTCGGTTGGGTAAATCCGATCTGCTTTTTTCCTTGCTGAGCTCGAGCTGGGACCGCGCCGACGAACAAATGGAGGGCCTCCTGTCGGACCTCAACCGCCACGGATTCGCTTTCACACGTGATTTCGTTTTGAAATCATGCCTTACGCTGTTGAATCAAGGCGCACGCTATGAGGTCTCGAAGTTCCGCAAACCGGGTGTGCGTGAGGAAATCGAAACCAGGTGGCAGGACATCACGAAAGCGCTGAAAGACGTTCTGGACTTCGTCCGCGGGAAAACCTTCATCCGATGTGACAAGGCCTTGCCGTCCTATCTTGTCCTGATTCCGTTGGTCTATTCCCGCTATCATTTCCCGGATAACTGGAAGGCTGCGCAGGGGATAGACAACTACCTACTGCGCGCCTTGATCAGCGGTGCTTTCAGCGGGACTCCGGACCAACTCATCGACGACTGCGTCGGAAAAATCAAGGAACGGAACGGCTTCGACTTGAACCATCTTTTCGATGCCGTTCGTTCGAGAGGACGAAGTCTCGAGCTTACCGAGGATCGTTTCTGGCAGATGGGTTACGGTTCCGATTCGATCCATCTGCTTTTCAATCTGTGGTACCGGGAGTTCAACTACACGCCTGCTTACGATAACAACCTCCCGCAGGTCGATCACATCTTTCCACAGAGTGCCTTGAGAAAGATCAAGACCGTCAGCCCGGAAACCGGTCGGCTCAGCATCGTGAAATACAAACAGGATGCGCGCGACCAGTTGGCGAACTGTATGTTGTTGACGCAGGCGGAGAACGGCTCTGGCGGCAAGGCTGACACTCTCCCTGAAATCTGGTTTGCCGACAAGCCGGAAAGCTACCTCGACATGCACTTGGTACCGAAGGATAAGGACCTCTGGAAGATCGACCGCTTCGAAGACTTCATTGAAGAGCGCAAGAAGTTGATTAGAGATAAATTCTCGTATCTTCTCGCGCAGAAGACTCAGGATAATCAGGTTGCACAAGCGGCGCAATGATGGACCCACGGAATCTGTTTATCGATCAACGTCACACGGGCATGTGCGTTTATTGCGGCACCTATCCTGATACGCGCGACCACGTTCCCTCGAAGGTCCTGTTGGATGAACCCTATCCACCGGAGTTGCCGGTCGTCGGTGCCTGCCAAGGGTGCAACGCCTCGTTTTCGCTGGATGAGCAATATCTGGCTTGCTTTTTGGACTGCGTTATCTGTGGTGGTACAGAAACTTCCGAGATGCATCGTCCTAATATAAAGCGGATTCTGGAAGAAAATCCGCCACTGAGACATAGGATAGAAAGTGCCCGAAAAGGAGATGCGGCGGACAACTTGTTTTGGGAGCCGGAAGCCGATCGGGTTCGAAACGTGATCCTGAAACTCGCAAGAGGGCACGCTGCATATGAGTTGTACCCGAAACTGGAAAAACCGAGCATAGTCGGTTTTGCGCCCCTACAGATATTGAGCGATGACCAAAGATCGGCGTTCGAGCAGGTCGTCGGCGATGACAAGATCGACTTGTGGCCGGAAATCGGGAGCCGGGCGTTCCTGAGAGCGTTCGGGAAATCTCCGGACCGACTCCCGCTCTCAGGTGGTTGGATCGTGGTTCAACCTGATCGTTATCGATATGCGGTGGTCGAAACGGGTGGCGTGCTTATTCGGATGGTGCTGAGCGAATACCTGGCCTGTGAGGTCGTATGGGAATATTGAACGAAGGCGACGGCTCAATGCACCGCGACTTCCTCGACATCGATATGCTTTCCCGTGCCCAAGGGTGTCTGCTCGGCCAGCTTGCCGGAGACTCCCTTGGCAGCCTGGTCGAGTTTCGGGCTCGGAATGACATCCGCCGGGAATACCCGAAAGGCGTCCGTGAACTTGCCGACGGAGGCACTTGGAACACGATTGCCGGCCAACCGACCGACGATTCCGAGATGGCGCTTTTGCTGGCCCGCATGCTGGTGGACCAGGGAAGGTACGATCCCGAGGAGGCGAGGAATGCCTACATTTTCTGGCTGGACTCCGGTCCCTTCGATTGCGGAATGACCGTCGCCGGTGGTCTGCGTGGGCGTCCCAATCCGGACAGCCAGGCCAACGGCGCGATGATGCGGATCAGCCCGCTGGGCATCTTCGGAGCCAATCATGATTTGGAGCATGTGGCTGAGTGGGCGCGACAGGATGCCGCGATCACCCATCCCCATCCGGTTTGCCAGCAAGCCAACGCGTTGTTCACGATGGCGATTGCCCATTCCGTCCACCAGGGGTGCAATGGCCGAGATTTATACGAGCAGATTGTAACTTGGGCGGAAGACATGAATGTGGATGGGAGTCTCCTGGATACGGTCCGAGGTGCAGCCGAATCACCACCCGCCGATTATGTCCACCAGCAGGGGTGGGTTTTGACGGCATTCCGTAACGCCCTGTGGCAGCTTCTGCATGCCCCGAATCTGGAGGAAGCCGTCGTGGACACCGTAATGCGCGGCGGAGACACCGACACGAACGCCGCCATCTGTGGCGCGCTTCTTGGCGCTGTGTGGGGCCGGAACGCGATCCCTGCCCAGTGGACCGAATGCGTGCTGAACTGCCGCCCTGCGGCCGGACAACCGCATGTGCGTCGTCCCCGCCCGGAGTGCTTCTGGCCGGTGGACGCTTTGGAGCTGGCGGAGCGTTTGGTCGGCACCGATTGCTCGGAGGATTCGGATGCAGAGGAAATGCGACTCAACGCCGCTTCCGCCTCATCGGGAAACGCATGATTTTTGATAACCCGTTGAAATTGAAGGTTTTCGGTTAACAGCAGGAGAAAGAGAACGGTTATGAAGAGGGTTGCGCCCGGGGGAGCATGATCAAGTCCGGCGGGTCAAGGCGCCGTTAAAACACCCCTAGGCTTTCACATATTTAAGAACGCAATGGCGCCGTTTAGAGCAGCCGCGAAGGTCACCCACATAAGGTACGGAATCAGCAGGTATCCAGCCAAACGGTCGCGGTTGAAAAACAGAATGATCGTTAAAAGGATAAGCAGCCAAAGTGCAATTATCTCGATAAACGCAAGAAAGGGATTTCGCATGCCAAAAAATATCCCGGTCCACAAAGCATTGAATGCAAGTTGAACCGAAAAAATCCCCAAGCACAATAGCGCCCGCTCGTGCCGATGCCGCGTCCATATCCGCCATGCCGAAACCGCCATCAACACATAAAGTATGGTCCAAACCGGTCCGAACAACCACGACGGCGGCGTCCAAGACGGTTTAGTAATACGGGGATACCATTCCGCAACCGAATCGGCTGTTAGATACCCGCTCGCCATACCCACCCCCAGGCAAAGAGAAACGCATATTCCCAGCGCAAGCATCGATTGAATGCGTTGGACCGCTTCCTTGCCTGCCATTTATCTATTCACTTCCTTTTGTCTCTCGAATCCGATTGAACATGCAGGTTTTGGAGAGATTCATAATTATAAAACCATTTTGGATACCCTTGCCTTTCCCCCCTAACAGCACCGTGACGAAACAGTCAAATCCGCAATAAATCCGGAGCACGGAATTAAAATCACGCCTGCGAAAATCAAGCCGCCCGCCGCCGTAACTTCAGGCGTTCACGCGGTTTATAATGCGCGGCGTGAGGCTGTGGTCGATCCATCCTTGCTATCTCGACGCCAGGGGGCTTGTCGCTCTCTGGCGGGAGGCGCTGCTGGCCAGGTCGGTCATTCTGGGCAAAACCAAAGGTTACCTCAATCATCCGCAGCTTATCCGGTTCCGTGCCTTCCAAAATCCGGCAAACGCCATCAACCGCTATTTATGGCACGTATGCGAGGAGGCGGGAAAGCGGGGATATGAATTCGACCAATCGAAGCTGGAAGGCAAGGCGAGATGCAGAAAAATCAAGGTGACCACCGGACAGATTGAGTATGAATTCGGCCATCTATTGAGAAAACTCGCGTCGAGGGCGCCGGATATTTATGCCGGCTTGAAAACGACCGGTGAAATACGCACGCATCCGTTGTTCATTCCCGTTCCCGGCCCGGTGGAGGAATGGGAGAAGGTACACGGGCAATTGGCGCGAAATCCCGCCGCGCTTAGACCCAACAAAAAATAATCACCGCTTCCGCGGACCGTCCGCGACATCCGCCGGCACGAAGCGCTCCATGGTGGAAGAACGCAAAGCCGGACGGCATGCCCGCATGCTTACAATCCCCGCTTGAAACGGGCGCGGCTATCGCCCGCCCGAATCCTCCCCCCCCTTCACTTCCAGTTCGAACGCGCCCAGCCCGAACGCCGCCATCTTGCCGATTCCAAGAAGCTGCGCCGCGTTCCACCAGGGCACGTGGCCCAGCGGCGCGTCCGCAATCTCGATTTCGCCCGCGAATCCAGTCGCGGGTATGCGCTGTTTCTGCGACGAGCTCCACCTGTCCTGTTTTATCCTGCTCCAGCATCCCGAAACTTCCTCGGAATAATACTCCCCCCCCCATCCTTCCGGCGGCCGCGCCCCGTTTGCGGACGCCATTCCCTGGATGCGCCTCACGGCCGCCTCCCAAATCAGCCTGGGCGTGGGCGCGGCGGGCTCTTCGTCCTTGCGCCTCAAGCGCAGGGGGGAGACGAATTTCAGCTTCAGGTCGACCAGCCTGTTCGAGTCCGCCCGCGCGGGAAGCTCGCCGATCCGAAGCATGTCCGGCTCGCCCGGCCTGCCCACCGCCCGCTTCGACTTGTCGTACAAAATCCGCGACCGCTTGCCGAGCAGCCTTTTCACCTGCACAAGCTCAAGCGGCGCCGTCCCCTTGCCGAGCCCTCTTGCCGCCATCCGTTTGAGCGCGACTATCCAGAACGCGGTCTTGTACGTGTGCTCGCCCAGAATCGTCATCCCGAATTTGATAATCCTTCCTGCCGCGACTTTGTCCGGAGTTTTCTTTGCCGCCCGGAGTATGAACGGATGCGAGCGGTTCGTCGTGACCCCCGGCGGCAGCCCGCTCTCCTCGTCGTCCGGATGCACGAACGTGTGCCACGCGGTCGCAAACGCGCAGTCGAACCGCAGAAGGCAGCCGTCGCACGGCGCGCCCGGAAACGGGCAGCACGACTCCCTCAAGGCCACGCCCAGCGCGCTTCGCAGGTGCGCGCCCCAGAATCCGTTGACGCAAACCGGCCCTCCGGTCTTCAGCGCGACCTCCAGCCTGTAATAAGGAACCGAGTGCACGG
>JABRWB010000004.1 GCA_039961635.1 bacterium | reverse complement strand
TGCGGTCCTTGAATGTCAAGTGATGGTACTCTTTCAACGGTGCAACACCTCCGGGCTTGAATCACCTAGAGTGTTGCACCTCATTCATGAATGTGCCGCGTTCTTGACCCGCGCTTCTTCGTGTTACAATTCTTCCGGTGGCATCGCTTGGTTTCCTCCTGAAAGTAATCGCAATTTATCTTGCCGCACAGCTTGTTTTCGTCCTTGCGTTCGGAGGCATAGGAGGGGATAGGCTTACGCCCAAAGTGTCGCGTTCGGTTTTTGTAAGCCTGTTCAACCATATTCTTTTCGGCATTGCCGCTGTAGTCGGAATCGGCCAGGCACTCGACGCAGCCAAAATCAACACGCAGGGCGCGGTGTGGATAGTCCCCGTTTCGCTTTTCGCGGGATTCTTTTTGTTCGTTCTGCTCGATATCGGAACCAAATTCGCTCGTCGAAAAACGCCGGGACTCCTTATTGACCTTCAAGAGCTTGGAATCTTTCCGGCATTTCCGCCGTATATTTCGATTCCCGCGCTAATCAATTTTTTCCTTGCAAAACCTGTAGGCGAGGAGTTGTTTTTCCGTGGATTCGTCCTTGGGATTGTCGGCTCGGAGGTCGGTCCTTGGCCTGCGTTGGGAATATCCGTCGTGCTCGAAAATCTTAGATATCCCCAACTCGCGTGGGCATGGCGCAGTACCACGCGAGCGCTGATTTTGGGGGCGCTGTTCTTTTCTGGGCCAAGCGTTCTCCTTCCGATTTCCGTCAGCGTCGCGGCGCACATTTTCCAGGGAATGATTCAAATCGGACGTGTCGGCCGGGCCGTAAAGACGACCGGCAAACTTCCGGGAGATATGACGGCTACAGACGGTTTTTCCGGCAATGCGCAGGATTCTTCCACCACCGGAAAGCGGAAGTGAGCAAAACGCCTAAATGAACGACGCGGTAAGCCCTACCAGCCCGCCGTAAGCAGCCGTGACATACCACTTGCTTGTGATAAGGCATGCTCCGCCGTTCTGACATCCGACGGTGTAGTAGTAAAGCGCGCCAAGCGTCGCGCCGGCAATCACGAACAGCGCCGTGCGCAGCAACCTCTTCGCAGCTTTGCTCAATACTATCTTCATTTTTTTGCTCCGGCCGAGAAACAAATCCGCCATTGTCGCGGCTTCATGTTACCCGCTAAGATGCCATGTTCACCGGGTTGCAACATCTTTTTGCGATTCTTGACGCCAAGCTGCAATCGCGGAATGAATTTCACAATTGCGTATGCTTATGCCGGGCGAGCTTTCTTCCATTCCTTTGCCTTGAGCGAGTAGTAAAGCAACGGAATCACGCCGAGCGAAAGCGTCGTGCTTGCGATCACGCCGAAAATGATCGCCCATGCCAGCCCGCTCCAAACGGGATCGGAGACGATCACAAACATCCCGCTCATCGCGGCGACCGCGGTCAGGACAATCGGCCGTGTGCGGACCGCGCCCGCTTCGATTACCGCTTGTTCAAGGGACTTGCCCGCGGCCTTCTGGTCGGCAATGAATTCAATCAGAATGATGCTGTTGCGGACGACGATTCCCGACAGTGCAATAACTCCGATCATTCCGGTTGCGGAGAAATAGATGCCGAATCCGCCGATCAACGCGAATCCCGGCAGCACGCCAAGCATCGTAAGCGGCACCGCGCCGAGAATTACGAGCGGCTCGGTGAAGCTGTGGAAGCGGCCCACCATAATCAGGTAAATCAACAGAATCGCGACCCCCATCGCTATGCCAAGGTCACGAAATACTTTAAGCGTCAGATCCCACTCGCCTTCCCATTCGAGTTTGAATCCCGGCGGGAGCTTGAGACCGGCCTGCCATTTGAGCAGGTCGATCATCGCGTACACGCTGGATCGGTTCGCCATTTCCCCGAACACGTATGTAATCGGTTTCAGATTCTTGTGATGAATCGTTTGATCCACTTCCGAGTTCTCGAACCGTACAAGCTCGGTTACCGGAACCTTCACTCCCGCCATGCTCGTCACGGTAACGCCGGATAAATCCGCAAGCGACGTGCGTTTTTCAAGCGGATACCGAAGTACGATCGGCACCTGCTCCTCTTCGCTGGAATCGTGAAGCGCGCTGACCGCATAGCCGTTCATCAGTCCCGAAATGGTCTGCACCACAAGCTGCACCGGCACACCGATTGAATGCGCCTTGGCGCGGTCGACGGTAATCGTGAATTGCGGCTGGACCGATTTGACGGTCGAATCTATGTCAACGACTCCCTGGGTTTGCGCGAACCTGGCCGCGATTTCCCCTGCTATTTGTTTTTGTTCATCGCCATAAGGGCCGTACAGCTCCGCCACGAGCGTGGAGCGCACCGGCGGCCCAGGCGGATCTTCGACAAGTTTGATGTTTGCGCCGAGTTCCATTTCCATTTCGTCAATCACCGGGCGCAGCCGCGCGACGATGTCTTCGCTCGACGCTTTGCGGTGATGCTTGTGCACCAAGTTCACGCGAAGGTCGGCATAATGCGTCGCGTTTCTGAACGATGTTCCGCGCAGAAGCCCGTTGAAATCCACAATCGAACCGGTGCCCACGAACGTTTCAACGTCCTTTACTTCCGGCTGCTCCAGCAAAAACTTTTCGACTTTCCGCGCCGCGTCGTTTGTCCTTGCCAGCACGGTTCCGTCCGGCATATCGATTGTCACCAGAAACGTGTTCGTATTCGCCTTTGGAAGCATTCTGAATTTTACAAGCTGAAACACCGGCAGAGTGAACGATAGCAAAAGAGCGACTGCAAGCCCGGCGAAAAGCAGCCGCCTGCTCGCGGTGGATTCCAAAAGCGGCGTCATCGTTTTTTTATAAAACTTGAATGCGAATGTCTGTTCGATCGGCTTTGCGCCGTGCGTGTGGCCGACCTTAATCCAGCGCTTGGCCAGATATGGAGTTATCTGGAAGGCGACTATCAGCGAGGCGAGCATCGCGACCGGGACGTTGAACGGAATCGGCCCCATGTACGGCCCCATCATCCCTGTCACGAACGCCATCGGAATCATCGAAACGATAACGGCCAGAGTAGCGTAAATCGTCGGCGCGCTTATTTCGTTCACCGCTTTCACGCAGGCGTCGCGGCGCGCGCAGTATTTCATCGACAGATGCCGGTGGATGTTTTCGACTACGACAATCGGATCGTCTACCAATAGTCCCAGCGAAAGTATCAACGCGAATAGCGTAATCCGGTTTATCGTTTGCCCCGCGAGCAGTCCGATGCCGAGCGTAACGAGAAGAGTTAAAACAAGCGCGACGCTCATTACCGCGGCGTCGCGCCAACCGAGACTCACGACAGCGAGCGCGAGCACGATCACGATCGCCCATCCGAGATGGCTGACCAGTTCGTTCACCGCGTCGTTTGCGCGTTTGCCGTCGTTCCTCGTCACAACCCAATCTACGCCCGGCGCCAGACCGCCCTGCGCGGCCAGCACCTTCATTTTTTCGATAATGTTGTTCGAAATTACTACAGCGTTCTGGCCTTTTTTTTTCGCGACGGCGAGTGTCACCGCGGGATAACTCGTGCCGGATTTCTTTCCTTCGCCCTCGAAATGCGCGTCGTGCCCGGACGCTGCGGGGCCGAATGCTATACGCGTAATCGTGGTACGTTCGCCCGGCCCGTCCATGATTTTGGCGACATCGCGAAGATAAATCGGCCTTCCTGCCTGTCCGCCGACGACAAGCGACGCGACATCGTCCGCGTTTTCAAAAAATCTGCCGGTCTGGACAAGATGCTTCAGCCCGTCTTTTTCGATGTCGCCCGCGGGAAGTTCCTGGTTAGCCGCCTCGATCGCCTGCACGATGTAAGGCAAATCCAGACCGTATGCCGAAAGTTTGACCGGGTCGATTTCCACGGTAACCTGGCGCTTCTGGCCGCCGACCACGATGGCATCGCTCGTTCCCGGCACTTCCCGAAGCGTGTCCAAAATGCGGTTTGCCTCGCGCCGCAGTTCGTAATCCGAAAGCGAATTTGAATAAAGAGTAATCGCAACGACGGGCACATCGTTTATATCCACCGGCTTTACAAGCGGCGGCATAACGCCCTGCGGTATCCCGTCCAGGTTGCTGTAAACCTGGTTGTAAACCTTGAATATGCTTTCTTCCTGGTTTTGTCCGACGTAAAACCGCGCCGTCACGACAGCCATCCCCGGCATCGACGACGAATATACATGTTCGATTCCGTTGATCTTCCATATGAGCCGCTCTACAGGCTCCGCGATCAACTTTTCCACTTCTTCCGCCGACGCGCCGGGGAACATAATCATCACGTGCGCGGAAGGAACGCTTATCTGGGGATTTTCTTCGCGCGGAGTTACGAGCAGCGCCAACACGCCGAAAATCATCGCGGTCACGATTAACAGCATCGTGATCTTGGAATCGATGAAAACATGCGTCAACCAGCCGCCGACGTTCAGCCCATCGGAATTGCCTTCATCCGTTTGCGCGATTTTGCTTGCCTCTTTCATCGTTTAATCTCCCGCGAAGTATTCAACTTCCATTCCGTCCGCGAGTCCTGCCGGCGGATTTAAAATCACCCGCGCTCCCCTTTCGATTCCGCGAAGAACGCGCACCCTTCCGTTTGCGGCGGGCGAAAATTCAATCGGAACGAAAGCCGCCCTTTTTTCCTCCGTTACTTTGAATACGCCCTTTACCGCTCCGCGCTCGACGATTGCGCCATCCGAAATTGTCAGCGATTCTTCCGAATGCGCCCCCAGCATTATGCGTCCGAACATTCCGGGCAATACCCCTTTGCCCGGCGGCAATTCAATCCGCAGCTTGAATGTGTGAGTCATCGGGTCTCCCGATGTGACGAGAGCCTTGACCTTGCCTGGAACGCTTTCGCCCAGCGCGTCAATCAAAACCCCTATCGGATCTCCCGCCTTGATTCCGCCCAAATCGCTTTCGGGCACCGCGATTTCAATTTCCAGTTCGTCGTGAGATTCGATCCGCACAATCGGCTGGCCGGGCGCGGTCATCGCACCGACTTCGTAGAATTTCTTCGCGATCACTCCGCCGAACGGTGCGCGCACCTCCGCGTAGCTCATCATAATTTCGATGGAGGCAACTTGTGCTTCGGCCTGGGTTTTTCCGGCAAGCGCCCGGCTTGCCCCCGCCTTGGCTTGATCGATTTTCTTTCGTGCCTGCTGCAGCCCGCTTTTCGCAAATTCGAAATTGGCCTGTACTTCCTCCAACTGCGCTTTCGATATGGAATCCTCGGCATAAAGCGCCTGGTAACGCTTCAAGTTCTTGTCCGCCAGATCGTACGCGGCCTGCGCCTGCGCGAGTCCGGCTTCGCCCTCCGCGACCGCCGCCTGCGCTTGGCTGTATCCCGCCTCGGCCTGCGTCACCGCAGCGCGCGCCTGCACCATTTGCGCGTCCAAATCGCGCTTGTCCAGACGCGCGATCAGCGCGCCCTTCGTAACCACATCCCCTTCGGAAACCGGCATCTCTTCTATAAGCGCCATCAGTTTCGGCGCGACCATCGCGGATTTCGCGGCGACGACCGAGCCGGAATACTCGACGCCCGCGTCCACGGTTTCCGACTGAACCAGCGCAGTTTCAACCTTCATCGCCGCATACGCCGCCGGCTCGTCCGCCATTGCGGGTGAAGCGTCAAGCGGGGAATGCGCGCCCTGCTTGGGACAAGCCGTCGTTAAAATCGCGGCCGCGAACGCGCCAAACGTAAAAAGCAATCCAGCCGTTGCCTTACTCATTTTCTTTATCCTCCGTCCGTTCCGCAATTAACCCGCGGATATGTCCTCCACAATTTCTCCGGTAGCAACCTTTAGCGAAAAAAATGCGAGATGCATATCGTGATACGCCGCGGCCCGCGCCAGCTTTCCCTGCCGCAGGCTCGTTTCCGCGTCCTCCACTTCGAGGTTGGTCGCCGCGCCTTCGCGGAAACGGTTTGTCACGATGCGCAGGTTTTCCTCCGCTTGCTCGACTATCGTTTTCGCAGATTCGAGGTTGCCTAGGGCGACATCGAAATCGGTCAGCGCCGCGCGCACCTCGCTTCTTATGCCCAGCTTCAGCATTTCGATTTTCTCGTCCACGCTTTTGAGCTGGGCCAGAAGCTCGTCGCGCCTGCTGTCGCGCCCGCCGCCGTCGAATAAATTCCACTGCGCGTAAATCCCCAGCGTCGCATCTTCCGAGCCGTCCATAAACAGCCCGCTGTCGCCGTACTGCATTTCGCCGTAAAATCCCACTTCGGGGAACTTCGAGCGGGCCTCGATTTCGGCCATCTTTGCAAGCGCCTCGCGCTGCGCCAGGTACTTCGCCATGTCCGGGCGCTTCGAAAGCGCGACTTGCTCGTAATGTTCCGCGTCTCTGTCGACAAACGGAACATCGTTTAGATTCAGGGACAAATCGTATCTTGCCGCGAGGTCGCGGTCCATCAAAACGCCCAATCCGGTTTGCACTTTTTCAAGCGCGCCCAAAAACCTTCTGCGCTCGTCCTTCATCCGCGCCAGAAAAACGCGCGCGGCGAGCAGGTCGCTTTTCACGATCACGCCGTGGTTGTAGAAGCTTTCGGCAAGTTTCACGTGTCCTTCGGCCAGCGCCACGCTGTCGTCGTAAACCCGCACGCTTTCCTCCAGCAGTGCGCCGCCGAGATACGCGCGTATCAGCTCGCCCGCCATCCCGCGTGCCGTTTCGCCGGTCGCGGCTTCGCTCGCCGCAATGTTGTCTTTCGCAGCTGCCTTGCCCAAATCTATTCTTCCGCCGGTGTACAAGGGATATTTCACCGCCAGCTTCACGCCCAGATTGCCAAGGAAATCGGGATCGTTCAACTTCTCCACGGCGAAATCCGATTCCGCGAACCGCCCCTGGTTGAGCCTGAACGCGAACGTTGAAACCGGATTGTTCGAATAGGTGTATCCGGCGGACAAATCCAGCGACGGCAGTCCGAAGCTTTCCGCGTAGTCCAGCTTCGCCTTCGCCGCGTCCTCGTCGTGTTTCGACGCAAGGATCATCCTGTTGTGCGCCAGCGTCAGCGCCAGCGCATCCTCAAGCGAAAGGGGCAGGGCGCCCGCCAGCCACTCGTCAAGCAGAGATGTGCCCTCTTTGGCATAGGCTTCGGCATCAGAAACCGTCTCGCCGGATTGAATAGCTTCCGCGGGCGCGGCGCTCTCCGACGATTCCGCTTCCTTCACAATCGCCGAATCTCGCGTCGCGCCGATTTTTATCGCGTTTCCGTTCGCGGCAGCCGCCGGCATTGCCAAAAGCAAAACCAGCCCTGTCGCCGCAATTGCCGCATTAGTCCGCGGCGGCCTTCGCCTTCCCATCCGTGCATCCCTCCATCCCCGCTTTTTCGAGCATCATCTCGAGCGGGCAGAACTTCGTAAAGCTCGACTGAAGCAGGTTGAATCCCACGAACGCGGGCACGATGTACCATCCCGCCGCGCCCGTAAAGTATCCGAGCGCAAGTCCGGTAAGCACCAGCGTTCCTGCGAATCCCCTTATGAACATCTCTCTTTTCATCGCTTTCCCCTTGATTATGAACTTGGCTATGCCTTCGCCGCGGGCCTGATCGACGCGATCGCCTCAACCAGTTTCGCCGTCGGCACCGCGCCTTCGATTTCGATCCTGTCGTCCACGACCAGCTTCGGCACGCCCATCACCCGCTTGCGCGCCGCCCACTCCGGGAATTCCGTCGCCTGGATCATCTGCACGCGAACCTTCGGCGTCGCCGCGGCAAGCGGGAACGCCGCCTTCAGAGCCATCGGGCAATAAGGACACGTCGGCGAAACGAACACCTGCACCGTTACAGTGCGCCCCGCGGCTTCGATCTTTTTCACGATTTCGCCGGTCAGCTTCGTTCCCGAGCCGCTCATCGCCAGCATCCCGTCAAGCAGCGACGAAAATTCATGCCCGTGCGGCGTTCCTGTGAACAAAACCGCTTTTTCGCCCACCTCGTCAGTCACGACCAGCGTCGGCGCGACATCCACGCCGTACTTCGCGGCAAGCCCGCGCTCTTCGCCCAAATCGTGAATCGAAAGCTGAAGCTTCGGCGAGGCTTCCACAACTTCCATGTAAAGCCGCTCGTTGAGTACGCATGTATCGCAGTTCTCGTCCACGAACAGCATCATTCTGACGCTGCCGGAAAGCTTCGTCAGAATCGTTTCGACGTCCTTCTTTACTTCTTCGGGAAGTATCCGTTCCATTTGTTTCTCCTTTAAATTTAGTAATCCAGAAGATCGGCCAGCGCCCTGTAGTCGTACTTTCCGGAAGCGCCAGTCCCGGAGAGGTGGCACGCGAGGACAATCCTCGCAGCGGCGTCCGCCGCCCGCCGCGCGGCCTTTAGCTGGGTCAGAATCCGCCCGCAGTCCGGATCCGAATCCACCATTTTGAGAACGCTTTCGAGCTGGCCTATGCACCTGCGCAGCCTGTTCTTGAGGTCTTCCTTCCGGTCGCCCGTTAAGGATTCCTCTTTATTCGTCTCGCTCGAATTTCCACTTGTAACCAACTCGCTCATCCGGTGCTCCTTGAATGCATTCGGCGCTCGGCCGTCGCCTATTTATACCATACCCCCTATGGTATATTGCGCATTGATGCGCGGCAGATGGGAAAAGCTAGTGTGGAACTGACTTGATATGTTGTTCACAAGTCAGAATCAGAATACGGCTGACGGTATTTCGAGGTTGGGCGGTTTGGATTAAGTCCATGTTGCAAAACATGCCGAATGCGCCGATGGCAAAGGAAAATGTTCACAAACTTGAATTCGACTGCAAAGGAATGAACAAAATCGGTATAAGGCGTGTCTAACCACGCAGACAGCCGTGGCTTCCGGAGATTTAAGCTTCATCCTCCGGCAGAAGTGCCCATTTTTTAATGGGATTGGATCGACAAAGCGCCCGGGCGGTTTCCCCCCCCGACCGCCCGGGTTTGATTTTTTCGGCGCAACTAACAGGTAATCCCCCGAACAAACACATCCCTCTTTCGATGGCCGCGCGAATCCCGCGAAAACGCCGCGATTTTTGCTTCGAAAACCACGCGCGATCGCGGGGAGCGCGCGCAACGCCATGCCGCGCGATAGTCCGCGATAGTCGGCCGATCCGCGTACGCGTACGCGCTCGGACCGAAAAAATCGCCAGGTGGAGGTTTGGCATTCCCCACAAATAAGGTGGAAGTGGGTGATGAAACCTATCCGACGCTTAAAGCCCCGCCTCCATTGCTCGTACGAATTCCGATTGGCCGGGAAGCGCGGCGTTTACGCCGCGGATTATCTCGAACTATCTCCGAACTGGGAAGCGCGGCGGTTGGGCCGCGGATTGCCGAGGAATCGGGTGAAAAACCGACGGTGTGGCGGAATCCGCCGGAATCGGATACAATCCCAGTGCCGATGGTTGCGATTTCGACACAGGAACGCCCGGCGGTCAAGCAGTTGCCGGATTCGGGGAATGACCGCAGGGGCGCACTGCGTGCGCCCGCACTGAATAGCTCCGGTCCCCGGTCAGGCGAAATCCGGAAAACCTCACCGCGGATATTCTTGGGTTGGAGCGT